>CAUUKK010000048.1:0-5140 GCA_963545805.1 uncultured Candidatus Saccharibacteria bacterium | reverse complement strand
GTCATTATTCAAAACAATCTTGGTGTCCCAGCAGAAATAGTGGAAATTGAAAAGTTAGCAAAAGAACATAATCTTTTTCTTATTGAAGACCTTGCTCATTCATACAACATTCATTATTCGGATGGACGTCTTGCCGGAAATATTGGTGACGCCGTTGTCCTTTCTTTTGGTAAAGGAAAATCACTGGATGCAACTTCTGGTGGAGCACTAATCATGCGAGTAGCTTCCAAGAATCACCTCTTGGACTCTCAGAATATAGCTAGTCGCGCACCAAAGATCTCAAGCTCCTTACGAGATAAGTTTTATCCATTGTTTGCCCTCATTTCCCGCGCACTTTCTTATCTCTCATTTGGTCGTTTTAATTTAGCTCAAATCTGGATTCTAGCTCTATTGAAGCTAAAGCTAATTCAACGTTCTGCCGACGCTGAGCTTGATTTTGAACGCCGACTCAGTTATTGGCAGTCAAGATATTTACTAAAAAAGCTACAAAAGAGTCAAGAATATCATTCAATTTTACGCTACCCACTTCTTGTTAAGGATCGAAACAGTGTTCTATTAAAACTAAAAAAAGCTGGCTTTTTCTTTGACGAAATTTGGTACGACTCGCCAGTGGCACCTAAGCGTTACTTTAAAAAGTCAGATTTCAATGAAAACGACTGTCCTGTTGCTACGTTGGTGGCCAAACATCTAATTAATTTTCCAACGAATTATTCATTTTTGCAGCTGAAAAGAGCCTGGCAGATCATTGCTCCACAGCTAGTTGAAGTAAAAGTCAATCAACAAGGACAGCCAGAGCTTCATAAAAAAGATTATGTGGCTTTGCTAAAAGGTCAAAAAGCTACAAAGAACTTAGTCAAGCTATCGCAACAAGATTGGAATAATCAGATTCGGGATTATGACCTTGCAAACTTCCTACAATCTCCTCGCTGGCAAAAGTATAACGAATTCCTAGGTCGCCGAGTACTTCTCTGTGAGTTCTATGATCATGTTAAAGTACTTATGGTCATTAAGGACGCCAAGCGTGGCCGATTTCTAGAAATTCCTAATGGGCCCCTGCTTAATTGGCAAGACCCCGCCGTTGTTGCCCTTGTTTTTCAAGAAATTTTTCAAATTGCCAAGCAATATAAATGCGCTTTTATCCGTTTTCGTCCAGCCCTTGCCGATTCTGAAGAAAATCGCTTTATTCTAAAGCAACTAGGTTCAATTGAAGCTTCGTTCCATCTAGGCGCAGAACATACCGTCATGATCGATTTAACAAAAACTGAAGAAGATCTTCTAGCCACTTTTCGACGACAGACCCGCTACGAGGTGCGCCGTGCTGAAAAGCTAAAAATCACTGTGGAAGATCGCTCCGATGATGCAGGCATCATGGAGGAATTCCATCAGGTTCAGCTAGACACCGCAAAACGTCAAAACTTTATTCCACCCACCAAAAAAGAGCTGCAAGCGCTAAAAGATAGTTTCGCAGAAGACCTCAGATTATACGTTGCATATGACGAGACTCACCAGTCAATTGCCTATGGTCTTATCCTGATTGACGGAATAGAGGCGGAATACTACGAGGCAGCTAGCACGCCGCTTAATCGCAAATTGCCAGGCGCTTATGCATTGCAGTGGCAAATTATGCGTGACCTTAAAAAACGGGGAATCAAACGTTATAACCTTTGGGGAATCGCCCCAGAAGGACAAACAAAGCACCGCTACGCTGGAGTTACTACCTTTAAGACTGGATTCTCCGAGCACCGCTTCACCTATGTTGCGGCTCAGGATATTTCAGTGAGTCCATTACGCTATCAATTTAATCGCCTAATTGAGACCATCCGTAAAAAACGACGTCATTTATAAAAGGAAAAACATGAAAGAAACAACTAAATCAAAAGTCACCGTCGAAGAATGTACTTCCAAAAAAGAATGGGATGCTTTTATTACCAGCTTCAAAGAAGCAAACTTTTTACAATCATGGGATTTTTACGAATTTTATCAAAGTATCAATCATCAAGTTACTCGACGAGTCTTTAAGCGTGACGGGAAGATTGTTGCCGCCTATGCTGGTGAAGTTGAGCCGGCTAAAAGGGGGCGTCACCTAGCTATCGCCGGCGGTCCTATTCTCGACTGGCAAGATCAGAACCTAGTGAAACAGGTTTTTGAAGATATAAAAAACGTTGCAAAAAACCTACAATGTGTCTTTGTTCGGGTGCGTCCACAACTAGAATACAATCAGGATTCCGCCCAAATTTTTAAGGAGCATAATTTTAGGAAAGCTCCAATGTATTTATCTGTTGAATATGCTGGTGTTCTTGATCTACATAAAACCGAAGATGAAATCATGGCAAATATGCGACAACGTCTTCGTCGAGCCTTAAGAAAAGCGGAAAAGAATCAAATCACAATCGAAACCTCCACCAATCCTGAAGCAATTAAGGAATTTTATCAGATTGAACTCCAGACCGCCAAACGTCATTCTTTCTATGCTTTCTCCGAAGATTTTCTTACTAAACAATTCGCAGCCTTTGCAAAAGGCGGAGAGGCTGTCCTTTATATTGCTAAGAAGGATGGTGAAATTTTGGCAGAAAATTTCATGATTTTTTACGGCAACGAGGCCTCATATCACTATGGGGTTTCTTCAGAACTCGGGACAAAGTATTCTGGTGCCCCGCTTCTTCATATGCAGGCCATGCGCGACGCGAGAAAGCGCGGTATTACACGCTATAACTTCTGGGGGATCGTTGACGAAGAAGATACTAATCATCGCTTTTATGGTGTTTCCGTCTTTAAGCGTGGCTTTGGAGTGCAGGAGTTAAAGTACTTGCCAGCTCATGATCTTATTATCAATAAACCCGCATATTACTTTAAAACCTATCTGATTGAATCGCTTAGACGTAAAATCCGTCACGTCTAAGTCTAAAATAAAACATCAAACTATCATCTTTTGAAGTAAAATATAGTATAATCATAATCAATATGGCAGAGAATATTGGTCGACCTGATGAAAATAGTTTTGGTAACCAGTCATTTTCTGCAAGCCAAAACCAAAAACCTGATACTCAGCAAGAAAACAGCGATAGTGCATGGGGGAACAATCAGGCAAAAAAAATAGCAGATCAAAAGTCAGCCCAAACATCTGCACGAGAAATCGAAAACGCCGCACTTAATAATTCGAATAACTCTCAAGATGCTAGAATTGCGGAAAATCAAACGGATCAACCAAACAATGAATCGTTTTATAAAAAGGATGATAAAAAAGACAAGAAAGCCAAACTGAGCCAGGCTAAAAAGTATGCCCCTCTCGGCGGAATCCTAGGGGTTCTAATTATGATGATGCTTGCTTTTTCGGGAGCAACCAGTCTATCCTCATTCGCGTTGGTTGCTAACGGTCTAGAGCAATTTAATATTCTTCGTGACAGTATGAATAGCCGCTCTTCTTACCTCTTTCCAAGGATGATCCGGGGCGGATTGAATTCCAAAATTACCACCAAAGGGATTTTTAGTGGCAAAGACAAGTTCAAAATATCAAGTTCAATGTCAAAGAAGCTCGCCAGTAATGGGATTAGCTATGTTGAGACTACTGGTACCGACGGCAAGCCCATTAATCTTTTAGTCTACGATAATGGACCAGATGGCAAACCAATGGCTGTTGCCGCTTACCAGGAAGATGCCTCCAGGATTCCTGATTCTCTCGAAATAACCACAAATAAAGTTGACGCTGACGGTGTCTCTACTCCTGTTACTACCAATGTTGAAGTTGACTCAAAAAATAAAATGGGTTTTAAACAGGCCCTAGATACTAGTGATACTTTTTTCAAGGCTGAAGAAAGATCTACGCGTACCCTGAAAGGACACGTTGCTGGTTGGTTTGACTCAATCGCCGATAAGGTAGATACTATGCTAAATAATGGCGGCCGCAATCGCCAAGCTAACACAAAAGAAGACGCTACAGATGAAGAGATAAAGCAAAATGCTGAAAAAGATGGGCTAAAAGAGGAAGCTGAAGACCCCCAAGGAAATGCTGATGTCGACGACTCAGATGTTGGCGCAGAGGATCCGAATCCCGTTCCAGCTGATGATGGCTCTGGTGCGCTTACTAAGGGTATGGATGTGCCAGAGGTAGAAAGTTCGCTCAAGACTCGTGCTAAAAAAGCAGCCGCCTCTATTGGTAGTGCTTCTGCTATTACAACTACTCTGGGCTATGCTTGTACAGTATTAAAAGTAATTAATACGATTTCTCAAACCGTAGGTGCTTTGATGCGCGCGAGAGTCTTGAACTATGTCACGGGCTACACTGAGGCGGTGCATAAAACTAAGGCTGGAGATGGTACAAATGAGCTACATTTTTATAATAAAGGACTCAATACCGATGGTCCAACAAGAGATATGGCTGGTAATATTATTCCTGGTAAGGAATCTAGTTCTGCCATGAAAAGTACCGCAATTAGTCAATTCTTTAGTGATGGGCAGTTAACGGTCAAATCTTCCGATCCAATTGCACGAAAATTTAATTCCGAGACTGCAATGCAACAAGCAATTTTCCACAGTGACGAAATCCAATCTAGCGACATGAATCAAGTACCAATGACTCTTGGTACTATGCTAGGTCAAGCTGCTGGTAGTTTAAACACTTATAAAGGTTGTATTGCCCTACAAATGACTGGAAATGTCTTAGGTATTTTTGCGGATATCGCAGAAATCGCAGCAGCTATACCAAGTTTCGGTATCTCATTGATTGTCGGCCAAATTGGAAAGATGTTAATGAAAAAAGCACTTATGATCGCCGTAGTTGCCTCAGTCGGCGTAATCATCTCAATGGTCGCACCGATGATTGCTAGAACAGTTGGTAAAAGCCTTGTTAGTAATATGGTAGGCGAGGATGCTGGGTATGCGATCAATAGCGGCTTTAATATGTATACAGGAATACAGCAACGAGTGAGTTCTGGCCTTCCTGCCACCAAGAAGGCCCTAGTCGCCGCATATCATGAAAAGCAGAATGTCATAGCTTCTGAAGCTAGGTATATCAGGCAAACAAAAAGCCCCCTTGACCCCTCTTCGCCGTATACCTTCATGGGTAGTATTATGAATTCAATTATTCCTCTTGCCACCACCGTTGGCTCGCCAATTATGACTTTTTCAAAAATCAATAGCGTAG
>CAUUKK010000047.1:0-5292 GCA_963545805.1 uncultured Candidatus Saccharibacteria bacterium | reverse complement strand
GTGCCCTCGGTGTCGATTGGTTCTAAACGGGCCCCTTTTTTTTTCTATTATTTTGTTTATTTTTTTTTTATTTTCTCGGGCCCTAAATTTAAAAATACCAAGAGAGCGACCATCTACTAAAAAACGACCGTGAATTTTTTATTAAGTTTAATATCCTCTCTTCACTTTTTGCTATTATTTTTATCTTTATCTTTAAGTATCTTTCAGTCTCATTTATGTCAAAAGTGCCTATATTCTATATGTGGCCGCCAAATTCCATCGTGGTTTTTCTTATGAGCTTAAGTTTATTTATGATTTTTGTTAAAACTAACCTAACAAAGAAAACTAAGGCCATTAAGTTTATAGAAAAAATTTCCCAACACACTCTTGGTATCTATCTACTTCATGATGCACCTTATAATTATCTCATTTTTGCCGATTGTTTTATTTGGTTCCAGGGGTTTAGTACCTCTAAGAGTCTAGTCTTTTTAATTGCTCTAAGCACAATCCTCGTCTTTACTGTAAGTCTAATCGTCTCGATTGTTAAAAAATTCACCGCCGACCGACTCTATCAGGTGATATTTGATAAAATTGAACAGAAACTTAAAAAGTCCTTAAATTCTTCTAACTTATAAAAACATCCTCAATATGCTAAAATATAACCATAAAAGGTATATATTGATATGGCCAAACGAGCAATAAGAAAACAGCGCAAAAATAAAGCCCCCATCTTTATTATTTTCTTTTTTATCCTTGCCATTATTGCTACAATTATTGTTCTCAAAATTTTTAAAATTATAGACACCAAGGGAAAACCTTCTTCAAATTCTGAAAGTACAGAAATAGTTCATCAAAAAACCGATCAACCTTCTACTAATAATGAGAATCAACCAATTCACACTGAGGATGGTACAAAAGAAGATGCCGAGGCTGGTCGTACCCCAAAAACACCAGAACAGTATGAGGGGCAAGATGTTAATCAGCTTGATAAGCTAACTGGCACTATTACTTATTCCGAAAAGTCAGGCGATAAATATCGTATACGTGTCAATATTAATCAGTTTTTAAAGCTTCCTGGTACCTGTAAACTCACTGTTACTTCAGTCAGTACTGTTGTATATACTCAAACTGTCAGTATTATCTCCAATCCTTCCTCTGGTAGTTGTGAAGGTTTTGATATTCCACTTTCCAGTATCCCCTCAGGTGATCTTAATGTTAAAATCGAAGTTAACGCAAATCAAAAAACAGGTTTAATTGAAGGAAGAATTACTAACTAATGAAGAAAAATCTTGTACGTATTATTCCAGAAAACACGGATAGAAAAATAGTAGCTCATCATGGCGATGCGTCTGCTAATTTTTCTTTCTCAAAAACATCAAGAAATATATTAGTACTTATTTTTGTTTTCTTTATGATTTCTGCTCTCAGTTTTCTACTTGCTAAAAATCTTAAAGAGTCACAAGCCTATGATGTTTCAAAATTTAGTGCAGGTAATATTATATCCGACTATACCATGTCAAATACTGAAACAATGAATGAGCAGCAAATTCAGGAGTTTTTAACCTCCAAGAATGCTTGTAATGATCGCAACATTCAGCGTGCCGCCAACTTCCCAGGCTACCAGTATCACATTGAAAATGGAAAATTCGTCTGTCTTTCAGAAGAAACTTTTGAATATAATGGAGAAAAACAAACTGCCGCCAGGGTTATTTATCAAGCTAGTCGTGATTTTCAAATCAATCCACAGGTTCTCATTACTCTGATCGAAAAAGAGCAAAGTCTAGTTACTGATACCTGGCCAAATCACATTCAATACCGTAGCGCCACTGGTTTCGGCTGTCCAGATACCGCTGCCTGTGATGCAAAATATTATGGTTTCCGCAACCAAGTCAGAAACGCCGCCAAACTTTTTAGGGATGTCCTAGATGGTGGTTATACTAATTATCCAGTTGGTGAGAACTTTATTTATTACAATCCAAATTTCTCTTGTGGAGGCTCTAAGGTCTATGTTGAGAACCTTGCCACTTCTGCCTTGTATCGCTATACCCCATATCAACCAAATGCCGAGGCCCTTAAAAATTACCCAGGCACTTCGTATTGTGGTGCTTATGGTAATCGCAACTTCTATATGCTCTTTTCTCGTTGGTTTGGAGATCCTACTGTTTCAAAACAAGTTATTAAATTTAAAACCATTGCAAGACCAGATGTCACAGCCAATCAACAGGGAATCATTCAAGATGGCAAATACTTCATCTCCACCGGTTTAGATCCAAACTTCTATCTTGATGTTCAGTATGCCAACAAAAATGAGCATGCGCTTGTTCAGATGTATTCTCAATGGTCTAAAGAAAATCAGGCTCAGCAGTGGCAGTTTACTCATCTTGGTAATAATATTTACACTATCAAAAGCGTCCTCTCTAATAAAAATCTTTCATACAGCTTCGATGACATTCTAAACAAGCCACAACTAAATCTCACCACTGAAAATCTCGATGACTGTTCTAATCGCTGGAAAGCAGTTAAAACGCAGAATCAGTATACTTTTTATTCTTCCTGCGATGAAGCTAGAAGTCTAGCCGTACGTGGTCAATCCGTTACTTACGCTACTCCAGTAGAAGTCAATCTATCTAGTAATCCAACCCTGCAATCTGAACACTGGCAACTCACGCCTGCCTCCACTCCTGCTTTAGTCAAACCTCTTATCGAAGATGGCAACTATTATATTAAAACCTCCCTCAATCCAAACTTCTATCTTGATGTAGCTTTCTCCAGCCCAGCAGATTTTGCCAAAGTCCAACTCTATTCCCAATGGTCCAAAGAGAACAAAGCTCAGATCTGGAATATCAAACATCTGGGTAATAATAAATACCAGATTAAAAGCAGTCTTTCCGGTAAGCTCCTCAGTTTCAATCTCAACAACGTTTCAAATAATGAACCAGTCTTCCTCCTTTCAGAAAGAAATAACAACTGTTCACAAATTTGGCAAGCTGAACAAGTAGATGGTGGCTTCTTCTTCCATACTACTTGTGATGAGAAAAAAGCCTTAGATGTTAATGGTGCTCTTGCTTATTATGGTACACAGATTCAAATCTGGGATAAATGGTCCAATACCAATAAAGCTCAGATTTGGAGTTTAGAGAAAATCACCTCAAAGATTGAATCTGTTCCTGAACCTACTCCTGCGCCTGCCTCCACTCCTGCTTTAGTCAAACCTCTTATCGAAGATGGCAACTATTATATTAAAACCTCCCTCAATCCAAACTTCTATCTTGATGTAGCTTTCTCCAGCCCAGCAGATTTTGCCAAAGTCCAACTCTATTCCCAATGGTCCAAAGAGAACAAAGCTCAGATCTGGAATATCAAACATCTGGGTAATAATAAATACCAGATTAAAAGCAGTCTTTCCGGTAAGCTCCTCAGTTTCAATCTCAACAACGTTTCAAATAATGAACCAGTCTTCCTCCTTTCAGAAAGAAATAACAACTGTTCACAAATTTGGCAAGCTGAACAAGTAGATGGTGGCTTCTTCTTCCATACTACTTGTGATGAGAAAAAAGCCTTAGATGTTAATGGTGCTCTTGCTTATTATGGTACACAGATTCAAATCTGGGATAAATGGTCCAATACCAATAAAGCTCAGATTTGGAGTTTAGAGAAAACATTTCTTTAGTACCCACTCTTCTTTCTCTATCGTGCTATAATTAAAGCATGATGAAGGTAGATAAATCTTGTTTAAAAAACTGTATTTTAATATCCGGAACCGATCAGATTCTCTCGCAAAAAATTGCCGACAACCTTGGTCTTAAACTAACAAATCGCACTTCGGATACATTTAGTGACGGAGAAGTTCACGTTCAAATTCTCGACGATATTCGAGGTAAAGACGTCTTTATTATCCAGTCTACCAACCCTCCTATCGATCAGCACCTTTTTCCAGTCTTGCTTTTAGCAGATGCCGCAAGGCGTGGCTTTGCCAAAAGTATTAATCTGGTTATTCCTTATTTTGGTTATGCTCGCCAAGATCGTATGGCTGAGCCTAATACTCCAATTAGTTCCAAGGTTATCGCCGATATCCTACATTCTGTTGCTATAAATCATGTCATTACAATCGATCTTCACTCCGCTCAGACTCAAGGCTTCTTTGATATGACCATCGAAAATATTACTCTTGAAAGCCAATTTGCTGCCTATATCGAAAAGCATTATAAGAAGGATTCTTTTGCTATTGCTTCACCGGATGCAGGTGGCGTTAAGCGCGCACGCAAGATCGCCGATTTAGTTCACTGCAATGATGTGATCATTATTGATAAAAACCGTTATGTTAAAAATAAAAGTAAGGTCATGAATATTATCGGTGACCCTAAAGATAAGAATATTATCATCGATGACATGATCGATACTGCGGGTACTATTTGTCATGCTGCCGCTGCCCTTAAAGAAAAAGGCGCAAACCATGTCAGCGTCATGGCTACTCATCCAGTTTTTAGTGGTAACGCTTATGAGAATCTCAGTAAAGAGGATATTGACAAAATTATTGTGACTAACACTCTCACTGTTAAGCCAGAACTTACCAAGGTTGACTTTATTGATATTTCAGAAATTCTTGCCGAAAACATTTATCAAATTTTTAGCCACAAGTAGGGAATTATATGCAAAAACTTAAAAACATTATCAAGCTTCTCCGTCCAAAACATTCAATCAAAAATCTCTTAATTTTTCTTCCGTTAATTTTTGGACTTCGTAATCTTACTTTTCAAGATTTTCGTAGCTGTATTGCCGGTTTCTTTGTCTTTTGTTTGGTTGCTTCCTCAATCTATATTATTAACGACTACAAGGATATCGAAAAAGATCGCCTGCACCCAGTCAAGAAAAATCGCCCGCTGGCCAGCGGTGCCGTCACTAAAAAAGAGGCCTGGATTACCTTAGCCGTCCTTCTGATCTTAGCCACTGTTATTTCATTAATTTTTCACTTCTCTTGGGTCTCTAGTGCGCTCATTGGAGCTTATTTCTTCCTCAATTTGTTTTACTCTCTTGGTCTTAAAAATATTCCAATCATTGATGTTTCTATTCTCGCCTCGGGTTTTCTCATCCGTCTCTTTCTCGGCAGTAGTCTCACTAATATTGCTATTTCCGCCCTACTTTATCTCGTCGTTATGTCTGGTGCCTTCTATCTAGGTATTTCTAAACGTTATAATGAAATCACTAAGACCGGTAGTCAAACCAGAGTTGTTCTTAAAAAATACAATGCTGATTATCTCAAGTCCATCATGAATATGTTTTTGATGTTAATCATTGTTTTTTATACTGAATGGT
>CAUUKK010000046.1:0-5309 GCA_963545805.1 uncultured Candidatus Saccharibacteria bacterium | reverse complement strand
AGAATATGTGCACGTTCTTTTGCTTTCCTTAGATCATACTCCGTACGGCGACGAATCACCTTTTGGCGATGCTTAATAAATTCCGCCAAAATTTCCTTCAATCCCATAATACGAGGCTGGATACCATTGACTAGCGCCAAAACATTATAATGGAAAGTCGTCTGCAAATCAGTCATCTTATAGAGCTGATTTAAGATTTTCTTAGGATAAGCATCTTTCTTCAGTTCCACCACTACGCGAATCTTACCTCGTGCCGATTCATCCCTTGCGTCAGCAATATGAGTCAATTTTTTATCCAATACTAATTGACGAACTTTCTCGATAAAAGATTCCTTACTCATGCCATATGGCACTTCAGTGATCACAATATTAAAGCGACCATTTTTACGCTCTTCAATATCTGCAACTGCTCTAATTGTTACTGAACCTTTACCTGTTGCATAGGCCTGCTTCATTGGTGCTCCACCATAAACCTCAGCGCCAGTTGGAAAATCAGGACCTTTTACATGCTTCAATAAATCATCGAGCGTTGCATCAGGATTGTCGATTAACGACACGGTCGCGTCTACAACTTCCCCAAGGTTATGTGGTGGAATATTTGTCGCCATACCAACCGCAATACCCATCTGGCCATTCAATAGAATATTTGGCACCGCAGAAGGTAACACAACTGGTTCCTTCTCTGTACCGTCGAAGTTATCACGAAAATCAACCGTCTCTTTTTCAATATCAGACAATAGCTCTGCTCCCACCTTATCCATTCGTGCCTCTGTATAACGGGAGGCCGCTGGATCATCACCATCCATCGAACCAAAGTTACCCTGCCCCTCAACCAAGGTATAACGCATCTTCCATGGCTGCGCCAAGTTTACCATTGCATCATAAATTGACGAATCACCGTGTGGGTGGTACTTACCCATTACCTCACCAACGATACGTGCAGATTTTACTGTAGCGTGTGGAGCCTTCCAGCCATTTTTATACATCGCATAAAGAATACGTCGATGCACCGGCTTCAAACCATCCCTCACATCTGGCAGTGCACGGTCAATAATTACTGACATCGAGTAACGCAGGAAGGAGTCTTCCATCACATTCTCAACCGTCAACTCCTCTACACCGTCCTCAGCTCGCCTTGCCGTTAAGCCACCAACATGAACATCTTCCTCTGTTTCACTAGCTTCCGTTTCCTCAGTCTCATCTACTTCATTCTCATCAGCCTCAAGTCGCTTCTCTTTCAAATCCGGAGTTTTGCCCATAGTTTCATCTACTCCCTTATTGTCTGCCGCGTCTGGCACCCCACCGACCTTACCCACTTTCTCATTGTCTAGATTCTCTGGATTGTTTTTATTCTCTTTCATCATCATTCCTTTCTAGACTAGAAGTCCAAATCATCAATTTTAACAGTTGAAGCTCGTGACTGAATAAAGTTTTTACGAAGTTCCACCTCCTGACCCATCAGTTTCGTAAAGATTGCATCTGCCTTTTCCGCATCTTCAATATTCACTCTCACCAAAACTCGATTATCTGGATTCATTGTCGTATCCCAAAGCTGTTGTGCATTCATTTCACCAAGACCCTTAAAACGCTGCTGTGCAGTATATCCAGCCTGTTTAAATCTCTCATCCTCAGGGTTAATCTTTAAGCCCTCTTTCTTTCGCTCCTCAATTCTCGCGGCAATTTTTGCTTCCAACGCCTCTTCATCATAGATATAATCGATCTTCCTATTTGAACCCGTACCCTTAATTAAGCCGAATAGTGGTGGCTTCGCAAGATAAACATGTCCACCCTTTACCACTTCTGGCATATAGCGGAAGAAGAAAGTAAGAAGCAAGGTTGAAATATGCGCACCATCAACATCGGCATCGGTCATAAATACAATCTTGTAGTAGCGTAAACCCGACAGATCAAATTGATCCCCAATTCCTACTCCTAAAGCCTTAATTAGCGATACTAGCTCTGCGTTCGCATACATTTTATCCAATCTAGCACGTTCGGTATTCAACACCTTACCACGTAGTGGCAAAATTGCTTGAATCTTTGAATTACGTCCTTCTTTTGCTGAACCAGCCGCCGAGTTACCCTCGACGATAAATAATTCACATTCTGTACGATCTCTTGATGAACAATCCGCAAGCTTCGAAGGTAAGTTTAACCCTTCAAACGCACCCTTACGAATTACATTATCACGCGCCGCTCTTGCTGCCTTACGTGCTCGTGCAGCCAAAGTTGCCTTCCCCACAATTTTCTTCGCAATTGCAGGATTCTCTTCAAGATAATAGCCAAAATATTCTGACATTACCTTATCTACATAACCACGTACCTCTGGGTTACCTAACTTATTTTTAGTCTGACCTTCAAACTCTGGATTTGGAATTTTTACAGAGATTACTGCCGTCAAACCTTCCTTAATATCATCGCCAGTTAGGTTATCCTCTTTTTCTTTTAGTAGATTATTACGTCTCGCATAGTCATTAATTGTACGATTTAGAGCCGTTCTAAAACCAACCACATGTGTTCCGCCTTCAGGAGTCAACACGTTATTTGCGAATGGTTTCATAGTTTCCGCATAGGTATCGTTATATTGCACTGCAATCTCCACCTCTGCTTCCTCAATCTGCTTATCAACATAAAAAATGTCGTCAGAAAGCACTTCCTTACTTTCATTCAAACGCTTTACGTAGCTCTTGATACCACCTTCAAAATAGAAAGTTTCTCTTTCCCCGGTTCGCTCATCAAATACAGAAATTAAAATTCCCTTAGTTAAGTATGCCTGATGTCTTGCATAATGCGCCACCCAATCATAATCAAAAGTAGTTGTCTCTTTAAAGATTGTTGGATCAGGGTAAAAAGTAATACAGGTACCTTGTTTATCAGTCTTCTTTGAGGTATCAAGCTGCATAATTGGCTTACCTGTTTCAAATTCAATATGATGAACTTTTTTATCTCGGTAAACTTCCGCAATCATCTTGGTTGAAAGAGCGTTCACTACTGATGAACCAACACCGTGCAAACCTGATGAAACCTTGTATCCACCGCCACCAAATTTACCACCAGCATGCAGAACAGTTAATACCGTCTCGAGTGTTGACTTATGTGTTTTTGGATGAATATCTACTGGAATACCACGTCCGTTATCCTCAACCCTCACACCACCATCACTCTGCAATGTAATCAATACCTTAGTCGCAAAACCTGCGATCGCCTCATCAATTGAGTTGTCTGCAATCTCTTTTATCAGATGATGTAAACCATCGTATCCGGTCGACCCAATATACATACCTGGACGTACACGAACCGGCTCTAGCCCTTCTAGGACCTGGATTTCGGAACTATCGTATTCCTCAATTTTTTGTTTTTCAGCCATCAAACAAATACCTCATTAAGTTTTTTATGCTGATACCAAAGACTCGCTGTAAAATTCGATCCTCTCTTGATTAAAAGTCAAACTCAAGATTAAACTAAATCGTTCACCTCACTCGATATCTGTCTCCAGTTTACTCTTTCCTCCCCAAGCTGTCAAGATAAACACCCCGTTTAACGCATTCTAAGGGCCTCTAAGGGCATTTTGTTTCCCATCCTGATATCAATCATGTACATTAAAGTTTTATTGCCTCCAGCTTCCCTAAATAGCCTGAACACATTTTTTATCAAAAAATTATTCTATAAAATTCCGACATATTTAACCCCCGAATACTAACTTATCTCAGATTTATTACGTCCCCAGAGCTCATCTGGCCAAAATCGGACCCTTTAGGCTCAATCTGCGTATTCTTTGTGATCTCTTCTTGTTTTACTGGTGGTTTTTTCGACTCTTCACTTGCTAGCCAATCAAGATCATTATCCTTAGATTCTTGACTCAATTTCGCCAGTTCTGCATCAATCTCTTCAAGTGACAACTCTTTAGCAGGCACCTCATTCGCCTGCTGAATTATTCTAGCCGCCTCTGGTGAACCTGGTATCGCCTGAGTTACTGGCACCTTCGCCACCCCTAAATCTATTCCCTGTCCACTATTTTTTTCACCAATCATCGACATAAAACCACCCCCTTCATTCTTAGGTGCCTCTTTTGCAGGCTTCTCTTCTTCGTTCTTAATATTTAATCGCTCATCAATTTCTTTATCTACCTCTGCACCAGGACGACCGTACTTCTTTGCCGAGTATTCACGCAAAGATTCGAATACCTTGCGATCCTCCTTCCCCATTGGTGCCGGCAAATTCATTGTAAACGGTGCTGATGGCATGCCATTCATCAAAACAGTTGTAATTGCATGATGATTTGGTTGCTTATGAAGATCTTCCGCTTTAAATACAGGCGTAAACACTTTTTCTAGCATTTCCGCATCTGTCACACCAACACGACCAGCCACAATCGTACCAACGTTACCAAGCACACCTTCACGAATCTTATCGGTCAGCTGTGTCATAAACTGGTTCGCAACAATCAAATTAAGTCGGAATTTCCTCGCCTCTGAAAGGATCGATTCAAAAGATTCTGTTGAGAAGTTCTGAAACTCATCGACAAATAAACAAAAATCTTTACGATCATGTTCCGGCGTATCTACGCGCGACATTGCCGCTGTCTGGAATTTCATCACAAAGATCATACCAAGCAGTTTCGAGTTTAATTCGCCAAGCTTACCTTTGGAAAGGTTCACTAGTAAAATCTTCTGCTGATCCATAATCTCACGGATATTAAAGCCTGACTTGATCTGACCCAGTACCCGCTTCATCATTGTATTCTGCTTAAATGGGCTCCACTTAGAAGCAAACCACGTAATCACTTCACCCGCATCATTTGATTTTTGTGAAGCTGGAAATTCTTTTGTCCAGTAATCAAACAAATCACGGTCCGTTACATATTTTAATTTATCAATCACTAAATCTTTATTAATAAATGGGCTCGGAATATCTAAAAATGTAGCGCCCTTAGGATCACTCATCAAAAGCAGCGCCGCATTTCTAAACATCTGCTCACCACGTGGACCAAAAATACCAGTATGTCCAGGATCATATAGAGAATAAAGCATATTGATACCCTCTTGCACAATAAAGTCCTTTTCCTCTGGAGTTTTTGCCTCCAGCATATTCATACCAATTGGATATTCCATATCTGACGGATCAAAATAAATTACATCATCAATGCGATCCTCTGGCACCATAGACAGTAGCTCTTCCGTTACATCACCGTGCGGGTCAATAAAGCAAAAACCCTTACCCTCAACCATATCCTGATAGGCAATATTCTTCAAAAATACCGATTTACCCATACCCGAAGCACCAATTACATACATATGTCGCCTGCGGTC
>CAUUKK010000045.1:0-5457 GCA_963545805.1 uncultured Candidatus Saccharibacteria bacterium | reverse complement strand
GTATGGTGATGGCTCAGCGTCTTGTGCGTAGTCTTTCGGAGAATAAGCGTGAATTTACCCCTGATGAGACTACTCGCCAGTTTGTACTCTCAAAACTTGAGGGTCTTCCTGAAGAGGTGATTTATGACCAGCTCGGGTTTAACCTCGACCCCAATAACTTTACCCTCTTCGAAGCCGTTCCGTCTGGTCTTGATGATCCATTCGGCTATAAAGGTCGTAAGGTGATTATGGAACAGCTCACTGTTTCTGAGGAAGTTCAGAAATATATCCGTGGCGACGTTGAAGATATTAATACAGACGCTATCGAGAAAACCGCCAGAAAAGCTGGTCTCATCACGCTTGAACAGAAAGGCATTTTAGCTTGCTTACGTGGCGAAACTACATTAGATGAAATATCAAGGGTGATATAAATAAGAGGTAAAAAATGGACCAAAACGAACAATATAGTCAAGATCAACAATTTACTCAAACTGAGCCACAATCTCCAGTTGAGCAATTAAATCCGACCGAATCACAGGACCCAGCTGAATTAGACCAGACCGAGCCACAGATTTCAGCTGAACAGTTCGCCCAGACTGAATCTGCCGCTCCCGCCAGTTATGTTGATCAGCTTGCCGAAGAATCCGGTTTTGATACTTCTAGTTACGACAATACTAAGAATCTAAAAAAACCAGGTAATTCATGGAAAATTATTGGCATCACCACTTCTATTTTGTCTGTTATCTTCCTTCTCGTTGCCAGTTTTCTCTACTTTTATAGCAATCAGAAAATCGACGAGGGAACTAATTTAGTCAAACAATACCAAAAAGAATTAACCGAAAGTAAGACCGTCATTGCTGAGTATGAGTCAGCAACCAAAACTAAAGTAGTCGACACTAAAGATCAGGATGAGGCAAAAACCGAAGAAAAGACAGAGCAGAAAGTTGAGAAGCAAATTGTCAAATGGAATGATCTAAATATTAATTTTGCTCAGCTCACCACTATTGTTGGCGACGACTATCGTATTACTGGTGGTCGCATCGTCACAAACGAGGACGGTACAAAGGTCATTGCAAAGCTCAATGTCTCAAAGATGGAGAAAGTGGTTGACCCTAATGGCTTAGCTATGCCTCGCTATGTCGATCATGGTATGGCTGCACAAACCAATGTCTATAGCCGCAAACTCCCTAGTGGTGCCTGGCAATTCGTCGGTGTCTATGCTGCTAATGGCATGGGTGTGATCGAGTGTAAAAATGTTTCCGAAGATATGAAAACTGCCGTGACTGTCCTCAATAAATACGAATCTGATCCTAATATGAAGTACTCTTGTAAAACCTTCAAAGATAACAATCCTCAGGCCGGCTTCGACACCACTGTCTTTTAATCGTCTCACCTCTTCCATTTTCCATAAAACTATGTTAAAATAGGTCAAGTTTTAAGTAATAAAAGGTAAAATATGAGTTTTCTAGTTTTGAAAAAGATTGGTGACGCCCAGAAAAAGAAAGCCATCGTTGATGTTCGCTCTGGTGATACCGTCAAGGTAACTCAGAAAATCAAGGAAGGCGAAAAATTCCGTCTTCAGGTTTTCGAAGGTGTCGTAATTCGTGTAGACCGCAAAGAGTCACATACTGCACGCATCGTTGTGCGCAAAATTGCTTCTGGTATTGGTGTTGAGAAATCTTTCTTGATGCACAGCCCATTAGTTGAAAAAGTTGAAATCGTTAAGCGTGCTAAGGTTCGCCGCAATAATCTTTCATACCTCCGCAACCGTTCTGGTAAATCTGCCCGTCTCGTTGCTAAGGACTTTGACCGTGTTGCAGTTAACACCCTCAAAGAAGATGTAGCTGTTGAAGCTCCAGCTGAAGCACCTGTCGAAGCTGAAAAGACCGAAGAAGTCGCAGCTGCGTAAGACTAGAAAATTCAAAATAAACCTCAATCGAGGTTTATTTTTTATGACATTTATCGACTAAATCTGGTCGCTACCTTTCTATAAGATAATTATTCAATAATTATCCAGTCTTCAATCTGAAAATCCCTACCGCTCACTCCTGCCACCGCAAGCTTGGCTGTAAAATCTTTAAATTCTGGATGCATTGTCAAATAACTTTCCGCCGCAAACCGCACCTGTTCTTGTTTTTTCTGATCGACGAACTCAATAGCCTCCCCAAAATCTGTGGTTTTACGATATTTTACCTCTGTAAAAAATAGGGAATTGTCTAGTTTTGAGATAATGTCGATTTCAAAATATTTTGTTTTAAAATTTCTCGCAATAATCTCATGTCCCTTTGAAGCCAAAAACTCCGCTATCTTTTCTTCGCCAAGATTGCCGAGCTCTCTCGATGTCGCATCTCCATTTTTTGCGCCAGCCTTCCTAACTTTTTGTTGCTCTTCACCTTCTTCGGCCCCAAGTTGTTTAGACATAATTTCACGCACTGGTCGAAATGAACGCCTATGTTCTGGCGTTAAGCCAAACTCCTCCATCGCTTTTTGATGCGCTGCTGTTCCATAGCCCACGTGTTTCTCAAACCCGTATTCAGGATACTTCTCTGCCAGCTCCGTCATGTATCGGTCCCGCTCCACCTTTGCCAAGATACTTGCTGCCGAAATTTCCTTAATCAAGAGGTCACCCTTTGTTAAGGTATAAACATATTTCTCTAGCGGTGTTCCGCTTAAAAAATTCATCGTCCCATCAATAATGATTTCAGAAAAAGGCATCCGAGTCTCTTGTATCTGTTTCACCGCCCTTCGGCAGGCCAACCTTAAGCTTTCAGAAAGTCCGATCTCATCAATCTCATTCGCAGAGACCCAACCTGCCGCAGCCGCCACGGCCCCCTCCTTGATTTTTATATACAGAGCTTCACGTCTTTTAGCTGTTAGTTTCTTGGAGTCGGTAAGTTCTGATATCCAATGATATTTTTCGGGTTCCTCTTTAATTTTTTCGGCATCCGGCAAAATACAGGCACCAATTACTAGTGGTCCCGCATATGGTCCCCGTCCAACTTCATCAATGCCTAAAATCATATTTTGATTATAGCAGGGAACCGATTACTCTCAAGAAGCTGGGTCTTATTTTGAAACATTAAAGCGAAATTCTACAATATCGCCATCCTGCATGATATAGGTTTTGCCAACTGTCGCCAATTTTCCAGCTGCCTTCACCGCCGCTTCACTGCCAAGATTCACTAAATCATCGTATTTCATCACTTCTGCTGCAATAAAACCACGCTCAAAATCAGTATGGATTGTGCCGGCCGCTTCTGGTGCGGTCGCCCCTTTCTTAATTGTCCAGGCGCGCACCTCCTTTTTACCCGCGGTCAAGAAGGACTGTAGCCCCAAGGTATCATAGGCCGCCTTCACGAGTTCGCCAAGCGCATCTTCTTCCACGCCATAACTCTCAAGAAATTCCATTTTTTCTGGCAAACTCATGCCAGTCATTTCTTCTTCAAGTTTTGCATTCACAAAAACCGCACGAGCTGGAGTAACAAGTTCCCTGAGTTCATTTTTTAAAGACTCATTTGTTAGTTCAGTCTCATCCACATTAAACATATAGATCACTGGCTTCTCTGTAAGATATGGAATTTTTTCTTCAGCTGCATCCTTGTTTTTCTTACGCTTAGCCTCAACTTTCTCACGCGTTTCAAAATCGGCAAGCTCCAGTTCGGTTTGAATAATTTCAATATCTGCCTTTGGATCAACTGGTGCCGGAGTGTTTGCGTTAGCAGAAACATGCATAATGTCATCGTTTTTAAAGACTCGTACCACGTGACAAATAATCTGACACTCGCGAATATGTGCTAGGAATTTATTGCCAAGCCCTTCTCCTTTTGATGCTCCTTCGACCAATCCTGCGATATCCACGAACTCCACAGTTGCTGGAATCTTTTTCTCAGCTGCATACATTTTCTCCAGAACATCTAATCGTTCATCAGGTACTGGCACAATTCCTACATTCGGTTCGATTGTTGCAAAAGGGTAGTTTGCGGCCAAAGCATGCGCATTTGTCAATGCGTTAAATAATGTCGATTTTCCCACATTCGGCAATCCCACAATTCCAATTTTTAGATTCAAAGCAGTTCTCCAAATATTATCTATCTCTGTAGATTATACCATGAACCGATGGATCCGCTAAGCCTAGGCTAGATTATAGAAGTCAATCGCTGGCGACTCCATTGAATCGTCGGTAGGCTCAGGCTTTTTCTTCGTAAAATCAACCTTAGTAATTTCTTTTCGCAGTAAATCCATATCTTTGATTTTTGATATAAAGCCGTTCTTTTGTTCAATCTTTGATATGGCTATTTTTATCTCTTCGTCATTAAATACGTAATCCTGCATTATAGATTTAAAAATGTTTGAAATTCTTTTTTCAGGTGTATTAAGTGTCCATTTTACCACATTGCCATCAATATCTACGTCAATCTGATAGTTTGAATCTTCTAGTCCTTTTTCTTTCAGGGCCTTAGTGAAGGAATCAAAAAATACATACATATGTATATGAGTATAGTTAGCAGAATTAGAATATGAATAAATTTTCATAACAAATTATTTAAATTCTAACATAAATTAAGGTAAACTTTAGCTTGACCAAAAACTAAGTAGAGTTAATAGTAAGATGATTTAATGGGAAAATGGCATAATCTAATATTCATCCATGCAGTATAATAGAACAAATGGCAAGTAAAAATTATGCATTCATCGACGGTAATAATTTATATCTCGGTACAAAGGCCCAAGATATAAATTTAGACTATGGCAAATTGCGTAAATATTTACGTAATAAATTCGATGTCGAAAAGGTATTCCTCTTTATCGGATATGACCCCCGCAATACTATGCTTTATTCAACTTTACAAACCCATGGTTATATATTAATTTTTAAACCAACGGTTATATTTGAGGACGAAAAAGGTAATCGAACGATGAAAGGTAATGTTGATGCAGAACTTGTACTGCATGCCTCAGCCATAGAATATGATAGGTATGACCAGGCGATTATCGTAACTTCAGATGGTGATTTTGCATGTTTAATACAATATTTAAGTAAGAATAATAAACTAAGAAAGATAATCACTCCAACTGAAAGATATTCAAAACTATTAAAACCTTTTGTGGCCGACATTCTACCAATAAAAACGATAAAGAATCAAATAGAGAAAAAATAACCGGAATTCGCGTTCGGTGCAAGAACCTTAGGCTAGTCCGGTCATGGTGATATGTAGATTATACACCATTTTGTTCAAAAAGACAATACTTCTTAATACTGGCACGGTCATTGTTAGTACGTTCTCTGCTCTGGACAACCCGCGAGGATTTGCGACATTGCATTTTTTAGATTCAAGTTAAAACCTCTATTTTATTGAATAATATCTCTTAAATTATAGCATACTATCTGAAGGCGTTTAATGTATGCTATATTTAATATAACAAATCAAGAAGAGGTATAAGAATGGGTATGGAATCATTGTCAAATAATAATGGTGA
>CAUUKK010000044.1:0-5523 GCA_963545805.1 uncultured Candidatus Saccharibacteria bacterium | reverse complement strand
ATTATGTTTCCTTCCCAAGGAAGAGACGAGGGTCCGACTCCCTCTACTCGCACCATTTTTTGTCAAAAAAATCCCTCTTCCAGGGATCTTTTTTATCGATACGATATCCTCTATTCGTCTTTCAAGCTAATCATTTCTCGTACCAGCCCCCCTTCACGAATTTGTTTCACTTGTTTATTAAACTCCAAAAACGGAATCTTAATTGACGTATAATTCACTTGTGATTCGGTTTTGTTAATCAATGTCACAAAATAGTATCCATCACCAGACGAAGACATCACGCGATCTGAAGTCTGCCCCGCCTCAAGACCCATCGCAATTCCAGCCCTACCTCCATCAACATTCATCTTATCAACCAACCCCCCGGTCTCTTCATATAAAACCTTTTCACCAAGTTCATCGGCAATAACCTTTAAACTTTTTCCTGCCTTTACTCCCGCCTGTACAGTCTCCGAAACTCTAATCGCTTCCTTATCAATCTGTTGTGATACTTTTTCTTTCATTAAGGAAAGGTAAAGCATCCTGCGATACTCTTTAACGGATAGGCCAAAGTTGTCCTCTAGGATTTTCTTAAAACTCTCCTCACTTCTCTCCACTCCGCCAATCTTACGATGCTTATCGAGCGCACGATCAATCTCGTCCTTATCCACGGTCAAATGATACTCAGCCGCCAATTTCAAGGCATAGGCATAATTCTCCGCCTCAGTTAAGGACATTCTTTTGTAGTGATTCATCATTGACGAAGCGTCTTTGTCATTACCCAACTTCCCTTGCTGCTGTTCAATTGGCGTAATCGTACTCTTATAAATCATCAGATAATCAGAGTATCGTACACGCTCACCGCCTACTGAAGCCACAGGTAGCGGCACCAGCTGAGTAAGTCTATAAAGTACTGAATCTGTGCTCTGCCACTTATATAGAGATAAGTACAAGAATCCACCAAACAACATTACCGCCACCAAAGAGATCACAATAGTCAACGTTACAATACGATACTTAGCGTATTGTAGAGGATATTTAAACTTTCGCCCCTTCGACAAAACTTCTTCGCGCCTCTCCTCGACCCGCTCAAGCTCTGTCTTGTTTTTAAACTCTTCAATCTCCTTCTGCTCTTTACGTTGTTTTAAACGTTTGATAATTGATGGCTTTTTTTCATCATTTTGATCTTGTTTTTTCACTCTTATTTCTCCTCTTCTCTACTTTGTGTTTTTTGCCACGACATTTTGTAATTTTTCATAAATCTGCGCCGGTTTCCCCACTACTGAAATCACCAGATCACCCACACCAGTTTGAATTAAGATTGTTCCATAACCTAAAATCCCCCCAACTACCGAAGTGATTCCGTAAGAAATGCTCTGGATTTTGTCTAATCCCAGATCCACTACGGTCTTCTTGAATAAACCTTTTTGTGAAACCTGTCTAATTCTTTGGTCTGTCACGATATAAACCGAAAAATACCACATCATATATGCATAGAAAAAACCACACACTCCCACAAACACAAACCCCAGAAAGATCCACAACATTCTTAAATCATTCTGCCACAAAAAAAGCGGAATTATTCCTAGCATTATCATCACTACTAGAAAAATAATTCCCGCTTTTGCTGTCGAAAAATGGCGACGAAAAATAAACTTAACTTCTTCCCCTTCTCGCTGCCCATCAAATACTAATTTTGTCATATAATTTCAATTTATGGTGACCCGGGCGGGGGTCGAACTCGCAACCTTCTCCTTAGGACGGAGCTGCTCTATCCATTGAGCTACCAGGCCAACACAAATTAATTATACCATATATACTTCACTATCTTAGCGAGTATATTTTTCGTTCAAATCTTCGTAATCATAAAGTTCAGCATCAGTGAACCATAGTCTCACTTCTTCCTCTGCCTCTTCTGGATTTCCTGAAGCATGTACAAGATTAGGTACACCAATCTTTTTTGCATTAGAATAGCCAAAACTCATGTGAGAAAAGTCACCACGAATTGTGCCCATATCCGCAGATTTTGGCTCAGTTGGGCCAACAATCTTACGCACCAAAGCCACCGCCTCCACTCCTTCAAGACACATTGCAATAATTGGACCAGACATCATGTAGTCCAGGTTATACATAAAGGTCTCCTCACCACGACGTGAAATCAACTTTCCAATATCTTCATAATGTTTCTTAAATAGCACCTGATCTGGACTTACCATCTTCATGCCAACAATTTTTAGTCCCACACGCTCAAAGCGTTGCAAGATCTCCCCCACAATACCACGTTGTACAGAGTCAGGTTTAAAAATTACAAGGGTTCTCTGTACGAAGTCGGCAAGATCGACCTCCTTTTGTTTATTAGTAGGTTTATCTTCTGACATACGTACTCCCTGAGCTATGCTCTTACATTTTTCTGATTATAACACAACCAGTCAAGCCATTCCACGCCTACCCTCATCCAGGTGTAACTCGTAGTCTTAATCACA
Organism: uncultured Candidatus Saccharibacteria bacterium; assembly: GCA_963545805.1. Taxonomy (GTDB): domain Bacteria; phylum Patescibacteriota; class Saccharimonadia; order Saccharimonadales; family Saccharimonadaceae; genus Nanosyncoccus. Next base: position 3,061 of record CAUUKK010000044.1, on the reverse strand, counting down.
AATTACTGCGTTAATCAATTCCTTACATCCCCCGACCTTTTTATTGTATTTTTTTTGATAGGTTTCCCGAATAAAACTATACATTTCCTCAAATTTCACCGAAATGTTTGCAAGGTCAACCAGCTGCAACGGGAATTCCGTCAACACATCTGGTCGCTTCTCCTTTTGAAATTGTATGAATGCATTCTTTTTCGCTTCTAAATCGTTCTTCGCCTCCACATAATCCACCACTTCAGTCTCCTCAGAAGAGTGATAGAATTTATACGCTGCCTTCGCCACCTCAGTTTTTAAGCTAATCCACGCATTACCATATGACACCAATCTTTCATTGCCAGATTCCACCAAAATTTTCGCCGCCTCCTTAATTTCTGATTCACTCCATTCAAAACCGTTGTGAGTTTTATCTCCAGACGATTCCACAATTAGCCAATTATGCCACAACGAATAAAGATCCAGAGTCTTTTCTACTTCGGCACTACTTTTTTTAGACTCATTCAACGCCACCTTAAACGCCTCAAATCGACGATTTACCTCAATATCCTTCAGGACCCCGGCCGTGTTCCCCATTTCTTCGATCAATTGTGCATTCACTCCCTGACTATTTTTTTTGCATCCCTCAATATATCCTTGATATATCTCCATTGAGGTGAAGGTGTTGTCATTATATTCTGTTACCTTATCACAATTCACATTACTTCTTAGTTTTTGCAGGTCACTCTTAATCGCCTTCGCCACGCTATAAGTTTTTGAGTAATCAGTTGAAAACATCCCCGTAATACTTGCAACGATTGAAAAAACCACAATTAATCCCACCACTACTGACGGAATAATAATTAGTAGTCTCTTCTGTATCTTCGTCAGCTCACCAAAAGAACGCTTAATTCTTTCCCCCAACTTCGGTTTCTTCGGTTTTTCAATTCTCTTAAACTCTGCGTTCGGCCCATACCCTGCCGGGAACCCATTTTCAGGTACCCTATTTTCCTGCACTGTATCCACCACCACACTACTCCCAGTCAGAGGCTCATAAATTCTCTTCTCTGTCGGATTCATATTGATTTGCTGATCGACTAGTTCTTGATTATAATCAATTTTCTTTACTTCACCAAAAACCTTAAATACCGAATTCGTCTCTACCTCATTATTCGGCTGGTTTCCATCATTCAGCTTCACGCCGCCATCCATATTTGGCGTAAAATCCACACCCGGAGTATTCAAATTATCCATAACCGTATTATAGCACGGTCTGTTATAATATCCCTTATGGATATCTCTGATCTTATTAATGACTTTCTCGAATCTCTTGAAATTGAAAAAGGCCGCTCTACTAAAACCACTGAAAACTACGGACTTTATCTTGCTCGTTTTCTTGATCTAATCACTCAAGATTTTCCCGAAGGCGCCACCATTAAGCCTTCTGATCTCACTCCAGAAATTTTACGTAAATTTCGTCTCAGACTCAATCGTTTTGACGACAATCAAAACCATGAACGCCTTTCCGCCCTTACTCAAAGTTATCATCTAATTGCCCTCCGTGGTTTTCTCAAATATCTAGCTAAGCGTGGGATTCACTCCCTTGACCCAAGCCTAGTTGATCTACCCCGCGCCGCAAAAAAACAGGTCACCTTTCTCCATTTCGATGAGGTCGAACGCTTGCTTGTAGAAATCCCCATCGATACCGAAACTGGCCTGCGTGACCGCGCCATCATTGAACTACTATTCTCTGGTGGACTTCGTGTTTCTGAACTTTGTAATTTAAATCGTGATTCCATTAACCTCGCCCGCCGCGAATTTATGGTTCGCGGTAAAGGTAAAAAAGACCGCCCTATCTTTATTGATCAAACCACCGCCGATCATCTTGAAGAATACCTTTCCGCCAGAAGCGACACTCTTCCCGCTCTTTTCCTCAATAACTCTTCCAATCAAAATATACCTGACACCTCTGGCGATTTTCGCCGGCTCAGCCCACGTTCAATCGAACGGATTATTCAAAAGTATGCCCGCCTTGCCGGCATCACCAAACACGTCACCCCCCATACCCTTCGTCATAGCTTCGCTACCGATCTTTTAATGAACGGTGCCGACCTACGCTCTGTTCAAAGTCTCCTTGGCCATGCCAATATTGCCACCACTCAGATTTACACCCATATCACTGATCCCCACCTTAAAGAAGTTCACGAAAAATTTCATTCAGAAACCAAAGACTAATTTTTTAGTCTCACGATAACAATTCAACCACATCCTATACCGCCACTACATAAAGATATAAAAGAATCTCTCTAGCAAACAGCAAAACCAGCCAAAACCCCATAATTAGATACGGACCAAATGGCACTCGTACCTTTTTCTTCTGCATGATTTTCTTCGCATTAAATCCTAATGCCAACAAATTCGCTACAAAAAGTAACGTCAATGACAGTTCGAATCTTCCCAAAAATAATACCGCCGCTAAAGCCAACAAATAATCCCCTCCCCCTACTAACCGTTCTTTTGAAATTTTATACATTAAAAAATATAGGCCCGGCAATACTAAAATACTGCTCACTAAAGTAAATAAATCATTCTTAATTACCCCACTCACTTGCCTAGTAGTCCCAGGTTGTACACTAAGCAATTTTGAGCCAGGCAAATATCTTAACTCCGAGATTATCCCAAATCTCACCAGCTCATTCAAAATAAAGTAACCAACACCAAGACCTATCAACACATATAAAATCCAACTAGGTAACCGTTGCCACTTCAAATCATAAACCACTAAAATCCAAAATAATACCGCACTTACCATAAGAATTAATGCTCTTACTATAATCAACGGATTAGTAAAAATTCTCAGCACAAGCTCAATATCAAAATTCCACCAGAAATCATAACCTCCTCCTTGCCAAAATCCCATTACGTTCACTTGTTTAAAAAATAAACTCAAAATTCCACAAAAAATTAACCCCATCGCCACTTCTGAAGCAATCTCAATCCCCCCAATCTTCTTTCCGCATTGCCGACAACGCCCCCTCTGTAATAACCATGATACAATCGGAACTAATTCATACCAAGCCAGTCGGTGATG
>CAUUKK010000043.1:0-5530 GCA_963545805.1 uncultured Candidatus Saccharibacteria bacterium | reverse complement strand
TATTGCCGAAGCTGGCATCACCCGTTTTGCAGCCATTTTTAAAAATCCAATTAGTCAGACCGCCATCGGCCCCATTCGTTCACTTCGGGTTTATCACCTTGATTGGGTTTCGCCCTTTGATTGTGCTATTATTCATGCCGGTGGCGCTGACGACGCATTATCGGCCGTTAGTACTGGATACAAACACCTCAGCGAATCATACACCTATATGTGGCGCAGTAATGGCTCCTGGACAAGGTCAGGTTTTACCGGCTATTATGCCCCCAATAATCTCTTGACTTCCGGCCCCTTACTTGTCGATTTTCATCGCCAAAAAGAAAACGATCAACGCTCTTACCCCAAATCTTTTTCAAGACTCACCCCTGAAGAATCTCTTACCCAAAAACAACTTGTAGAAAAGTCAACCGAACAAACCGAACAAACTAAATCGACTGATCCTATTTACAAAACAGTCTCCAATATTCATATTCGTTTTAATTGGCAAACTAGTTTTAATGTTGACTATCTTTACAACTCAAATACCAATACCTATGCACGTAGCTTCCAAAATGGCGAAAAACACCTTTCCTATACCTGCGAAAATACTAAAAACAAACCAACCCCCGCTCTTGATTGTGGAACACCAACTCAAGTAAACCCTGACGTTGTAATTGTTATGCGGGTTAAACAGCACACCAGCCCCCTCGACCACTACCATGAAGACATTACCACTATTGGCTCTGGATCAGCCTATATCTTTCAAAATGGCACCGTTTTTGAAGGCACTTGGCATAAATTAAACCGAGAATCCCAGATTGTTTTCAAAAACCAACAGGGTGAAGAAATTAAACTTAAACCTGGCCGCATTTGGCTTTCTGCTATCCCTGAAAGCTACGGCAAGATTACTTACGATTAAATCCTAAATTTGTTATAATTAGGTCAACTTAAGCAGGAGTTTTGCATGACTGGTCAATATCGCATTAATATTGGCGAACCAAATAGTAAAATGTCTGAGGTCCTTGAAGAGACCATCGACACCGATGCAGATTCCTGGGACTCTGGCGCCAATCAACCCGACTATTTTGATCGCACCGCCTATGATATTAATGATCCTACCGATGACGATAATCTCGAAGACGAAGGCGACGAAGATAATCTCGGTAATATGTCTGACGAAGATTTCCGTCGCCAGAATGATGGCCTTGATCTTGGCATGAGCGGCAAGCCACGCACCTTCATTGAGCTTGATGATCTAGACTATAAAGACCGCACCTTCGACTGCGACTAGCTCATAAAACCTCAATCTTGCAGACTCTGGCCTTTTTCTCTTGCCTTTTTACTCATAAAATGTTAATTTTAATGTACTGGTTCCGTCGTCTAGTGGTCTAGGACGTCTGGTTCTCATCCAGAAAATCGCGGGTTCGACTCCCGCCGGAATCACCAAATCAGCAATTTTCCTAGAGCCTTCGGGCTCTTTTTCTAGCTACACCATATTCTCCATATTTTACAAGTATATTAAACTATGTTAAAATATATGCATGAAGAAGCTTCCTATTGTTGCATTAATTGGCCAAACCAACGCTGGTAAATCCAGCTTATTAAATCGTCTGGCTCACAAAAATATCGCCATTGTTGCCCGTGAAGCTGGCACCACTCGCGATAATGTTGTTGCGACAATCGACAATGCTTTCACCCTTATTGACACCGCTGGTCTTAAAAACCCAGAAGATGACTTTGAGGCCTCCATTCAAGACCAAATCGAAGACGCCATTGAAGTCGCTGACCTCATTCTTGTTACTGTCGACTCCACGAAGTATCCTGATTTTCGTGATCTTGAAATTTCTCGCTCTGCACTAAAGTCCAAAAAGCCAGTTTTTCTTATCCTTAATAAGTCAGACCTCAAAGAATCTCTCGAACCTTTTGAATATCTCAAATTTGGCATTAAGGAAACTGAAATCTTTAAGACCTCCGCCACCACCGGTTTTGGTATCTCCACCCTCAAACAGTATATCTTTGAAGAACTCAAAATCACGCCCAAGGCTGAAGCTGCCGAAGAATCCAAAATCAATCTCGATGAAAATGGTAATCCCCTAATCAAATTAGCTCTCATTGGCCGCCCAAATGTTGGAAAATCCAGCCTCTTTAACCGCCTTGGTCAAAAACAACAAGCCATCGTCAGTTCCAAACAGGGAACCACTCGTGACATCAATCGTATTCGCATCAAGTTCAAAGGCCAAACTATTGAAATTCTTGACACCGCTGGACTTAGGAAGCCTGGCAAACGAGAAGTCGGTATCGAAAAATTCTCTGCCATTCGCACACTTGCAGCCATCGAAGAGGCCGACATCTGTGCCCTACTGATCGATGCAAAAGAGCCACATTCTAAACTCGATCAATCTCTTGCTGGGCAAATTATTGAAGCTGGCAAGGGAATTATTATGGTCTTAGCTAAGGCCGATCTTCTAGATAACTCCACTCCTGTCACCTCCAATTTTGAAGATAAAACCAGAACCGTCGAATATACTGAGATTGATCACATTCTAAATCAGCTCGAACGCGATTATAATTTCTTATCCTTTGCTCCTGTTCTTATCACCAGCTCTGAAACCGGCAAAAATGTCACCAAATTATTTGAGCTAGTTACCGAAATCGACATTGCAAGACACACCGAAGTCAAAACCTCTGACCTTAATAAAATTCTCCGTGAAGCTACTGCCTCACATCCTCCAGCTGGTCTTAAAAATACTCATCCAAAACTCAAATACATCACCCAGACCGACACTTGCCCTCCATGGTTTGTCATTCACGGGCGTGAAATGGAGCTTTTGCATTGGTCTTATAAGCGCTATTTGGAGCGTAAAATCCGTGAAACCTATCCATTTATTGGCACCCCAATTATTTTCTCCTTCCACAATGATCGTGCTAGCGGCCCACGCAAGTCGTATCGTAATCAAAAACAAGACTAATCTTTACCCCAAATCCTCTATTTAATAAAGGCTGCCTTCTTATTTTTTTGTCAAATTCTTCATAATCCCTCTAATGCTTGCATTCATTGGTTCTTATGCAATAATATCCCCAAGTAGGTATCGTACCTATTTTCAGTAATCGGTAATTTTCCGCTGTTTGATAAAACAAATATCGAAAATTACCAAGTTAAGTTCTTTACAAAAAAGGAGGGATCCCATGAAAAAGATGGAGACCAAGCTGTCAACTCACAGCAAGACTATGTTTATTCGTAATATATACGAATGTGATTTTATTAATTATTTAGACAAGAAATATCCGGTCTATCTAATTGATAAAAGTATTCTGCTAACTTGTCCAGAAATCATTCCGACAAGTCAGGGTTGGCAGGTCGCAGACAATAATCTGCAGATTACAGGAAAACATTTCGTCATTCCGGCTTCTGTTATTTTGGAGCTTGAGGAACAGAAACGACAAGAGGGACTTGATAGTTTTACATCTAAGGATTTACTATTTAAGATACGTCAGTTATTAGTTGAGACCGACTATCAAACTGACCAAAAGTCAAACGGAAAATTGGTTTCAGCCATCTATTTCCGTCAGACTGACACACTATTTTCCGTTTTTGCTAATGTATCGGATACCGAATTAGATCTCCTTGGCTTAGCTTTTGGATCAGGATATCTTCGTCAGAAGAATAAGTATCCTCAGATTCAAACCGAGCACCAAGAAATTCGCACCGCGCAGCTAATTTCGGCAGCAAACCAGATCACAGAATCATTAATCGGGTTTCAGGAAGCACCTGTCGATGGATGGACCGAGGATCAGTATGATACGATTCAGCAAAAACCGACAGTTGAAATATTGACTTGCAATAATCTTGTCACTATTTTGGCCCGTACGAATGGTATAAAAACTAGACCGTTCAAGTTTACAAAGCGTCTCTATACTGGCAGAAGAGATATCATCGTTCCGCCTGATTTTTACAATATTTTTCTCGCTTCAAAAGATGGTATCGATCATCAAACTTGGCAGGAATATTTCCCAGACGAACCAGAACTCATCGCCAACGAGTTTATCAGTATGACTCCTAACCTTGAGTTGGATGATCTTGACATTATCAGCCCCGCGCGTGACCAATATGCTCACATCGGTCGCTTTGATCAAAAGGCAGACAAAATCGTGCACCTCACTTACTACAAGAATTTTGGAATTAGACTTAAAAATGAAGGTCAAGCTATGTATGCCGAAGCCATCTCTAATCCAGATATTTCTGTAGTTTTTGTGACCGGTTCGGCTGGAACTGGCAAAACTTTCCTTTCGGTACTTGGTGCCATTAAAGCGTGTGATCTGGGAAAATTCTTACAGGCTACAATTGTACCTTGCAGCATCGACGTTCAACGTACACTTGGCTTCTTGCCTGGTGACCTTGATGACAAGATTGGGCCAAACATTGCTCCGATTAAGAATGCCATTCAAAATTACATTAAGTTAACCAATGGCAAGATTAGTAAGACCTTGGAAAACACCCCAAATAGCTGTGACAAGCAACGCAATCTTAAAGATTCACAGAACACAATCCGCACCGAAAGCGATAAGTTATACAACAAGCATTTTAAGAATATACCTGTTGAAGCTGCACGCGGTCTTGATTTTGCCAACATGTTTGTCATCTATGACGAGTTCCAAGATCAAACACCTGACCAAGCTGATATGCTGTTAAAGCGTATTGCTAAGGATTCTAAAGTCATCATCTCTGGCGACATCAAACAAGTCCATCAGCATGGCCTCTCCAAGCAGAATAACGGTCTATCCTATGCCAAACAGCTATGCTCAGGACTGCCAATGGTTGCTCAAATCGAACTTAAAGACATTGAGGTAGTTCGTAGTGAATTTGTTCAGGCGATCGTTGCTAGACAATCATAAAAGTAACAGCTCAAAACAATAATCCGGATGACCAAAATCTCTGATAAACTTCTTCACATTTTTTAAATGAATGAAGTTCTCCTTTTAAAGCCACCTTTATGGTGGCTTTTTCCATTTTTGGATATAATTTGTCATATGAAACTTATTATTGGCCTTGGTAATACCGGCCGCGAATATGATTTTACAAGGCATAATATCGGCTTTCTTGCTTTAGATTATTTTTTTAAACTACACGGACTATCTTGGCAGACTAGTCAAAAGTTCCATTCGGTCTGGGCAAAACATAATGACATTATATTTCTTAAGCCTCAAACCTTTTATAATGAAGTCGGCCTTGCTGCCAAGGAGTGTGCTAATTTTTTTAAGATTGATCCGACCAATATTTTAGCCATCTGTGATGATTTTAACCTTGAGTTCGGTCAATTACGCTTTCGGGAAAAAGGGAGTGATGGTGGCAATAACGGCCTAAAATCTTTAGTCAATTATCTTCACACTACCGATTATCCACGACTCCGCATTGGTACCGGCAACCCGAAGCTACGTCAAAAAATCGGTGACACTAATTTTGTCCTTGGTCATTTCACTCAAACCGAAAGGGAGTTACTGCCAAACATCCTAACTGAGGCCGCGCATCGCATCTCGGACTTGTCATAGATCTCTG
>CAUUKK010000042.1:0-5544 GCA_963545805.1 uncultured Candidatus Saccharibacteria bacterium | reverse complement strand
AATGGACTAAAGGATCTTCTGGCTGGTATCGCTGAAAATGCTATCTCTACTGGCACAATTGACCCCTCAAAAAATACTGGTTTTTACGCCCTCTTCACTACCATCGCTGCTGGTGGTATCGGCACAACCATTCTGCTCGCCTTCCCAGGCGGTCCACTTGGTCTTCTCTTAGCTATTATCCCTGTTATTATCGGTGGCATTATCTCAGTCATCATCGGTCTTCTTGTCCTAGGTCTTCGTCAAGCCCTAGTTGTTTTTCTTGTTGCAGTTTCTCCAGTCGCCTTCGTCCTCTACATTCTTCCTAATACCGAAAAACATTTTCAGAAATGGAAAAATTATTTTACCCAAATGCTCTTCTTCTATCCGATGTTCAGTATGCTCTTTGGTGTCACTAAGCTCGCCAGTATGATTTTCATTACATCTGCCACCACTCCATTCGGTATCATTATTGGTGTTGCTATTCAAGTTCTTCCACTCTTTCTTGCAGCCAATCTTATGCAACTCTCCGGTACTGCTCTTGGAGGAATTAGCAGCAAACTCAATGGCCTTGGTAACAAAGCCTCTGCTGGTGTCGCCAAATCCATTGCTCCAATGCAAGCACTAAATCGCCAGAAAGCCATTGAGAATGCCATGAAACGCAAACGTGCCATGAACCTTCTTCCTTGGTACTGGGGTGGCGCAATGGCCGCCAATTCTGCTCTTAGGCAACATCATTTCGAAGACGAACTTAAAACTCGTGATGATACCTTAAGGCGCTATCGTGATGAAGACCTTGATGCTCAACGTCGTGGTGCACGCATTTTATATCGTGACGAATACGGTAAAGCCATTTATGCTAAAAAGCCTCATGGCAAAGAGGAAATAGATAAAGATGGCAATCCGATCGAACGTACTACTGATTTTATTAATCCAAAAAATAAAATTATGGAATACACCTACCAAAATCGCGTCGCTAAACTTGCCGCCGATGCTCAACACATAAGAACCGAAGATTACCTTGGCAATATGTCAGATTATCTTGAAGCATATAATAAAGGTAAGAATCCTTTCCTTGAACAACTTGCTAAGAATCAAACTGAAAACTTCCTTACTCTAAAAACTGCTGAATCTTCAAAGAAACGTAATGATTATAACGCTAATAAATTCTATGCAGATACGGTCCGTAATGCAGCCCGAATGGACAGCAATGACGTTCCATTAGATGCTAAAGAGTTTGAAAAATATGTCTCCGCTGGTGCTGGTACCGATGCTTGGTATATTGATAATGGCGCACTCTCTCAGGAAAAAGCCGACAGCCGTTTTATCGCCTTACATATGGTTGCAGCTGATGCAGTTGACGCCTACGAAGCTGAGCGCCGTAATAACGTTAATCGTCTCACAACCTATATGGATAAGATGGTGACACTTGATGCAAGTAAATTATATCGACGTATGTTCGAACACAATAATATCGATGGTATTATTGCGGGTAATAACGTACTTTCCCGTCGTGGCGACTATGGCAAGATAACCGAGAGTCTAATCGATTACATGGATAAAGGCAGCTTCAAGCTTGGTGACGATGCAACCAATATTCTTGCCCTCAACCTTATGGGCATGAAGGATGCCGCTCCATCACTTGGTCGTTTTGGTAAATTTATCAACATGGAAACCTGGAGATATACTAATGGCGAACGTAAGACTGCTGAAGTAGACGTCAAACAATATGTTACCGGTAAAGTCGAAGGGGAAGATAATTACACTACAAAAATTAATCTTGCCACCAGTCTCGAAGGTACATCGTTTGCTAAAATCGATCGTACCGCAACCAACGTTCTAGACCTAATGATTAATCAATACGATAATTCTGAAGGTGAAGTACGCAAACAAGTCTTTAATGCTATACGTCCTGCTCTTATTTCTGCTTTTCCATCCTTTGCTTCTGGTAGTGAGCAAATTGTCAACCTTACTAGTTTTCTTACTGGTCTAAACAAAAAACAACTCACTGGCGGCTATAAAGATGCAGATAATATCGAATCAATTGCTAACGAAATCGCTAATGACCAAGACTATGAGAAAAAGAGTCAAACCGCTATTTCTGAAATTAAAAATTATCTATCTAGCCTCACGACAAAAAACGCCTCCGATATGAAGACCGACGTTTTAAACGGCATTTTAACTCAACTTACAGCCTCTCATTATAAATTAGATCCAAATGAACTTAATGGTCTTAGCGAAGACGAAAAGAAAACTAAAAAACAAGAAGCTCTTCAAAAGGCTCAAGAAGAGGCTAAACAGGATATTGTTAATACCTTCCTTACCGGCAAAAATAAGATCATCGAGACCTTTGCTAATCCAAATACCAGCCTCTTTGATAACATGAAGGGTGACCTCAAAGATATCATTAAGGATGCTGTTATGAAAGAACGAAAAGAGCAAGAAGTTAACAGAATTGAAATTCGTCAAGAAGCTCAGCAAAAAGTTAAAGACAAAAATAAAAAATAACATAGCAACACAGAAACATTATTTCTGCTTCATTCTCATTAAAATCCCCAAATATCCACCCTGATTATGTTAAAATAGTTCTATATGGCAACATACAAGGTCCCTCAAGACGTTGAGGCGGAAGATAAACTCCTTGGCCCTTTTACTTTTCGACAGTTTATCTATCTTCTCATCTCCGCAGCAGGCATTGCAGTTATTTTTGGTCTCTTCCAAATCTTCCCACTACTTGCCATTATTCCAGTCCCCGTTGTCGGTTTCTTTCTCATCCTCGCTCTGCCACTTAAAAAAGATCAACCGATGGAAGTCTATCTTGCCTCCATTGCTAGCTTCTATTTAAAATCCAACAAACGCCTCTGGACTCCTGGCCAAAAAGAATCAACTATCAAAATCACCGCACCTAAAATAGTCGAAAAACCTCGTGCTCGCAACATCACAGAAGAAGAAGCTTCCACCCGTCTCTCCTTCCTCTCCAACCTTGTCGACTCTGAAGGCTATTCCATTCGTAATAACAGCAATTTTAATGAAGATTTTATCGCCGAAACCAATGACGTGCCAGACATCCTAGATCAAAATAGTAATCAAACAATCAATCAAATGATTGCCAGAGAACAAGAAAATCGTCATGCTAATATCGTCTCCAATATGAAGGCTGCCATTTCTAGCGCCGATCAATTACTACCTCCTCCTTCTCCGCAAATAAGTCAATCACAAGTTGATCCATCAAATCCATTCCAGGCTGCCATTCAAAATCTTCAGCAGGGAAATACTACCTCCTATCAACCCACAGCCTATCCCCAGAATTTCACTCCATCCCCACAAGCCTATCCCCAAAACTTCGCCCCAAATCCACAATACAATCAACAATTTTTCAACCAGCCACCCATTCCTCCACAACCCCAATTTTATCCAAATGCCCCTTTCGCTCCTCAACAAAATTATCCGAACCCCCCTTATCCACCTGGACCAACCCAAGCCACTCCGCCACAGTACATTAATGGCTTTATTAATCAAAATCTTAACCCAGAAATTAATCAAGGATTCCAAAATCTTGCCAACAATCAAGATTTTACCATCGATACCATTAGTAAGCAGGCCAACCGCCTCTCGAACACTACACCAGCCCAAAATTCCTCCGCGAGTTCTGGTACTTTCGTTGGTATTTTTACACCGCCCTCAAATTAATTTTATATTTAAATAAGGACCACTATGAATCCACAACAACCCCAAAATCAAGCTCAACAAATTCCGAACCAACAAGCTACCCCCCAGGTAACTAATCCTATCCCACAGCAATCTCAGTCAACCATGCAGCCCCAAAATCCTCAGCCATACCAAGCAATCCCAGCCGCTCCTGAATTACAAAATAATCAAATCGTCCACCAAGATAATCCTTCCTCCACCCAATCCTCACTTCTTATTTCTGAGCTCCGTGATGGACTCATTATTATGAAAGACGGCTCCTTTCGTGCCGTTATTGCCTGTAAGTCCATTAATTATGACCTCATGTCGGAACCAGAACGTGATGGTGTCGAATATGGCTATAAGGGTGTTCTTAATTCACTAGAGTTCCCAATTCAAATTCTCGTCCGTTCACAACGCATTGATATCGCACCATATCTCGAACGTCTCGCCAATATCAGACGCAATAATGACAATATGCTCCTTGGCGTATTAATGGATGACTACATTAACTTTATTGACCAAGTTTCTCAAGAAGCCAATATTATGGACAAATCTTTCTTTGTCGTTGTTCCATATTATTCTTCTGCTGATCTCGAAAAAGCCAGTACTCAAAGCAAAAACATTTTTAGTCTCTTCTTTGGTACCCGCGAAGGCGAAATTACTCGCATTGATCGCAACACCTATGATAAAGCCGTTACAGAAATCAATAATCGCGTACAAGCCGTTATCGGCGGTCTCTTTAATATTGGTATTCATTCTGTTCGTCTAAACACCAAAGAGCTTGCCGAGCTCTTCTACAACTTCAATAACCCCGATACTGCCGTTCGTGAACCATTTATTGATTTCAATAAAATGGGCACCATTTACACTAAAAAAGGTGAGGCACCACAAAAATAAGCGAAAGTAAGGATATATATGGCAAAAAGAAAACCCACCGCTGCTGAACTGGCAGCCCAAGCTCAATCAATGGAAGACGCTGAAGTACAGCGCGCATTTGAACAGGGTATTACCACCCTGCGTGACCTCATTTCACCATCTTCAATTGAAATTCAATCTGATCATTTTCGCCTCGGCACCAAATACGGGCGTACCCTCTATATTTATGGCTACCCTCGTACTATCAGTACTGGTTGGCTTAGCCCCCTCATTAATATGGATGAGGTCCTCGATATCTCAATTTACATTTACCCAGTAGACACAGGTGTAATTATGAAAAACCTCCGTAAGAAAGTTACTCAGCTTGAAGCTGATATTTCTCTTAACGCTGAAAAAGGTCGAATTCGTAACCCTGAAACTGAACACGCCATCCAGGATGCGGAAGAACTTCGTGATGATCTTCAACTTGGTCGTGAAAAATTTTTCCGCTTTGGCCTCTACGTTACTCTTTGGGCTGATTCACTTGATGAATTAAACTTCGTTCAACATAAAATTGAAAATTACTTTGGCTCTTCCATGATCTTTTCCAAAGTTGCCACCTCTCAACAAGAGCAGGGAATGAACTCCACCATGCCAATGGCCACCGATCAACTCATGATTCGTCGCAATATGAATACCAGTGCCATCTCCACTTCCTTCCCATTCACCTCCGCCGACCTTACTCAAGAAAAGGGCATTCTTTACGGTGTCAATCTTCACAACAACGGTCTTGTTATTTTCGACCGCTTCACACTTGAAAACGCCAACCTTGTCGTCTTCGCTAAATCTGGTGCTGGTAAATCCTTCGCCGTTAAGCTTGAAGCTGTTCGTTCCATGATGATGGGTAGTGAAATTGTTATTATCGACCCTGAAAACGAATATCAAAAACTTTGTGATGCTGTTGGTGGTTCCTATGTCCGCCTCTCACTTAATTCTGATGTGCGTATTAACCCCTTCGATCTT
>CAUUKK010000041.1:0-5567 GCA_963545805.1 uncultured Candidatus Saccharibacteria bacterium | reverse complement strand
CGTGATATTTCGAAACGAAAGTTTAAATAACATCAGAGTCGCCTCCACCAAGTGTGGCCATTACATGAATAATTTCGTCAAAGAACTCTTTGCGTGTTTTGTTATCACGATGAATTTCGTTAAAGATTTTACCGTCTTTGATAAAGATAATACGTGAAGCAAAGCTAGCCGAGAAGGCATCGTGGGTTACCATGATAATGGTTGCTTCAAGTTCCTGATTAAGGTAATCGAAACGTTCGAGTAATAACTTTGAAGATTTTGAGTCAAGTGCGCCAGTTGGCTCATCGGCTAGGACTAATTTTGGATTGGTAACAATGGCACGAGCAGAAGCGACGCGCTGTTTCTGGCCACCAGAAAGCTGATATGGAAACTTGTCGAGAATCTTCTCGATATCAAGATTCTTAGCGACCGCTTTTACACGCTCATCAATTTCTTTTGCTTTAACATTCTGGATTGAGAGTGCAAGAGCAATGTTTTCATAGGCGGTTAGGTTATCTAGTAGATTGAAATCCTGAAAGATAAATCCGAGAGATTCACGCCTAAAGGCATTAAGCTTCTCGCCTTTTAGTTTTGTGATATCAGTATCATCGACCAGGATCTTTCCTTCAGTGGGACGATCAATCGTTGAGATTAGGTTTAGAGTAGTACTCTTACCAGACCCAGAGGCACCCATAATAGCAAGAAACTCACCCTTTTTGACTTTAAAAGATAAATTATCGACAGCCTTCGTGAGGCTGGCTCCCTTACCAAAAGTCTTCGTGACTTTTTCAACGGCAAGAATAGTTTCTGCTTTTGTCATTTACCTCCTTAGATAGAAAATATATTTTTTCTATTTTACCATAACAAATCGCTGATGATTGATTTTAAATATTAATCAGATTCTTACTTTTGGCCTTCTTCAGCATCTTTAATCTGCTGAATCATATCACGAATTTCTGCAGCTTTTTCATACTCCAGATTGGCTGCGGCTAGCTGCATTTGCTCGGACAATTCTTTAACTAAGATCTTGAATTCCGATTTTGGAACTTTTTTGAGATCCAATTTATTTTCTTTGGCCTTTTCTGGGATAATTGCACGAAGCCCCAAAGAAATTTCCTTCTTAATACTGTGTGGGATTATATTGTGCTCGTGATTATATTTCATCTGAATATCGCGACGACGATCGGTTTCAGTAATAGCCCGCTCCATACTTTCGGTAATATTATCAGCATACATAATAACGTGGCCTTCTTCATGACGAGCCGCACGACCAATGGTTTGAATTAAAGCAGATTCAGAACGCAAGAAACCTTCTTTGTCTGCATCCAAAATAGCGACTAGTGAAACCTCTGGAAGATCAAGACCTTCACGTAGAAGATTAATACCCACCAAAACGTCATAAACACCCGTGCGCAAATCCCTTAAAATATCACCTCGCTCTAAAGTATCTATTTCGGAATGAATGTAGGCAGTTTTTATACCGTGGTCCTTAAGATGGTCCGAAAGATCCTCGGCCATACGCTTGGTGAGAGTTGTGACAATGACGCGCTGATTTTTTTGAATGCGGGTTTCGATCTCTGCCATCAGATCATCAATTTGCCCATCCGTGGGACGAACTTCAATTTCAGGATCGAGTAGGCCTGTGGGGCGAATCACCTGCTCGGCTGGAGTGGGAGATACTTCTAACTCATACTTACCTGGAGTGGCTGAAACATAGACTGCACGGTGGATATGTTTTTCAAATTCATCAAAAGTGAGTGGTCTATTATCTAAAGCGCTTGGCAGACGAAAACCATAATCGACAAGAGTAGTCTTTCTGGCATGGTCGCCGTTATACATACCTCTTACTTGAGGCAGGGTCATATGTGACTCATCAACTAGTAGTAGAAAATCATCAGGAAAGAAATCGAGAAGCGTGGCAGGTGGCTCACCAGCCTTACGTCCGTCCAGATGTCTTGAATAATTTTCAATCCCCTTAACGAAACCGGTTTCTTTGAGCATTTCTAGGTCGTACTTTGTGCGTTGCGAAAGACGTTGCGCTTCAAGATATTTATGTTCTGCCTCAAAATATTTTAGCCTACTGTCAAATTCAGCCTCAATCGTATCAATAGCCCGAGAGAGCTGATCACGAGGGGTTGCATAATGAGTATTTGGGAAAATGTGAACCTGTTCAGGTTTTTCAAGAACTTCAGCAGTGAGCGGGTCAATAATTTTAACGGATTCTAGGTTATCGAAATCGAACTCAAAACGATAGGCCACTTCGCCAGATGCAGGAAAGAGATCAATAGTATCCCCTTTAACCCGAAAATTACCACGTTCGAAGGCGAGGTCGTTTCGGTGATACTGCATGGCAATGAGGTAGATAATAAAATTAGTTTGATTGAGAGAACCTGCACTTTGCGTGGCGGTATTAACAAGCGATGGCGAATGGAGACGACCGAGAGAAGCCTTAGCTAACTCACTAAGTTCCATGATTTGCCAAATACCCTGTTTTTTGATCAAGGGGAGTGACATTTCAACGTAGTGATCAGGAGAACCGATACCATAAATACAAGAAACCGAAGCCACAATAATAGTGTCGGGCCGAGTAAGCAGAGCGACTGTGGCAGCATGGCGCAGCCGGTCAATCTCATCATTAATAGCCGAATCTTTCTCAATATAAGTATCAGTACTGGCAATGTAGGCTTCAGGCTGGTAATAGTCGAAATAAGAAACAAAATAATGTACCTCGTTTTTCGGGAAGAATTCTCTAAATTCAGAGTAGAGCTGAGCCGCTAGAGTCTTATTGTGCGCCAAGATCAAAGTTGGCTTTTGAAGATTCTGGATAATATTTGCCATAGTGAAGGTTTTACCAGAACCGGTCACGCCAAGTAAGGTCTGCTCGCGAATACCTTTTTTAAGACCTTCAGTAAGCTGCCGGATTGCAGTCGGCTGGTCACCCGTGGGAGCATATTTACTCTGTAACTCAAATGAGGACATGGTTTTATTATACCACTAGTTATAGTTCGATTCTGATTCCGAGAACACCGTAATGACGCTGTTTTTCTGCTGGATAAAATTCATTAAGCACGTTTAGTAGCTCAGTTTTAGACATTGAAGCATCTGAAAGAAGTTCGATGGGAAAATCTTGGAATAGAGATACAAAATCCTGATAATGCAATAAGCCAGTTATTTTGGTTAAAAGTGATTCCCCTTCGGAGTTAGTAAAAATTAGCGTATCGCCAAGTTGAAGCTGTCTACGCTTTTCATCATTAAGTCGAAGCTCAATACGTTTGGTGCCGCTTTTGATGTAGTCAAAATATCGGGATTGAAGATTCATATTGTGTGTTGTCATACTTTAATTATAAGTCAAAAATTTGTTTAATCTAAAAATAAAACCCAGGGAAAGCCCTGGGTGAATGATTAGCTGAAATCTAGCGTTTGATTTACACATTTTACTTCGATGAGATGCTTGTCTTGATCCACACTCGATTCAACTACTTTAAAATCTACCTCCTTTCCGATAATGACTGCCGGCTGAACGTCAGCCAAAGTGTTTTGACATCCAGTTCTAATGAGCTCTTCATCATCAGCAAGTCGTCCTGCCAATGATAGGTCATAATAACCTGGCTGGGCCACTGGTTTATTCTGTTCCTGAAAGGCTTCCAAATCAACGATAAACCATGCAAGTTTCTTTGGTCTTCTAGCTTCAAAACCGGCTTGAGCAAATCCTTCTGGATAATACTCGTCTAAGCCGTATTTGTCAGCTGAGGCGATTAAATCACCATTGCCAAGGATAACTTTGACGGCTTCTTTATCCTCCCTGAGAGCCTCAAAGATATTTACCTCAATTGGCTGCATTTGCCAGTTGAACTTAATATCTACGCCATCGTGCCAGGCCCAGTACCCGTAGGTACACGCCTCACATCCAGAAGGACTAGTATCCCCCTGCTCCCAAAGACTGAGAACAGAGCCATCATCAAAGAAGACGTTATATCTTCTTGACAAGTATCTCTTAGCCATTTTATTGTAATCATAAATTTGATTTTCTATTAAATCAATGACCATTCCTAACATTTTCTTCTTCATAATTTTCTCCGTCTGCGGCTTTATACCGCCAAAAAATTTGCAGAAGAAGCTTTTTCTTCTGCGACTGATTATATCTACTAAAATAGGTTTATTAGTAGGGATAATTAGTCACAGAAGTAAAGAAAATAGAGACTAGACTTTTGTAAGGTACTTATTTGTATAGCTTTCAAATTATAACATAATTTTCTATTTACGCAACTTATTTAGATCGAATAGTTAAGATGTCTTTTAACTTCTCCATGTATCTACTTAATCCACTTTATAAGCTCCTTGATAGTAATTTCTTGATAGACTGGTTCCTTTTGGCTATTTCTATAACTATGGTCCGCATCTACAATTTCAACTACTTCAGCTAAATCACCGACTATCTTTCTCGCTTCATTCGGAGATGTAAAACGATCATTTGTACCCTGAATAACCAGTTTTAAGTTGTTCGACATAGCTCTCTGCTTAATTTCTCCGGGGATGTATCCAAGAATTGAAAGTTCTATTTGACTATCTGGATATTGCTCAAGATAATAACTAGCAATAATACCGCCGAGCGATTTTGCAACAATTCTAATTTTATGAAATCCTTCAAGATGAGCAAAGTCGACAACTTGCTTGAGCGCATCAATTTCTTCTTCTAATTTTGGACCACTCGAAGACTCTTCTCCTCTCTCACAGTACGGAAAATTAAAGCATAGTACACTGTTTTTAGTGGCTGCAATGGCATCAAATATAGATGAGATAAAGTCGGTCTCCACCCCCACTGGCCCTCCACCGTGCAGGATTATATAAACTGTTTTGGTTCCATTTTTTCTATAATATTTATACGTAAGTCCTTGCATATCTATCCAAATAGTATCATATATTAAATATAAATACTTCTACTCTTGAAAAATACCTTGAGTAAGCGTACCATCTATTTAAAAGTTGGAGTAGAAAATGATAAGAGAAATGGACATCAAGGATCGAGAAAGCATAGATAGAATGCAGTTCGAACTTCAGAAATATTTTTCAGAAATCGATCGAACACACGAATCACTACCCTACAAAGATATAGACGACGCCCATCGTTATATGCAGAAAATGCTAGATGACGTCAAGAATATGAACGGTAAGGTTTTCGTTTCGGAAAAAGACGGACAAGTCATTGGCTTCATTCAGGGTGTAATAATTGAACATAAAAAGGGTGATGACGAGATCTATGATTTATCACATAATCCATCTAAGGACGGCTGGATCGGTCTGTTATTCGTGAAGCCAGAATTCAGGGGATCTGGTATAGGACAAGAATTATTAGACAGAATGAAAGATTATTTCATAACCCAGGGGTGCACCAGTATCAAGTTATTGGTTTTATCGGACAACATGAATGCTATAGACTTTTATAGAAAAAGTGGATTTATGGCCCACGACTTAGAAATGGTAATAAAAATATAAGCAAGGAGATAAAATCAACAACAAGAAAATAGGGCCCTCTCAGATGAAGGAGACCCTATAAACTATCCATTAAATAATACTTGAATTGAAAAATT
>CAUUKK010000040.1:0-5580 GCA_963545805.1 uncultured Candidatus Saccharibacteria bacterium | reverse complement strand
TAAGGATTTGATCCCAGCTTTCTGGGCTCATGTCAGTTGTATACATGCTTTCGATATATCTTACGCCTTGTTTGTAGGAAGCTGGGGCGTTTTGATCAAGCCTTTGGGGAAAATAGATAGGTGAGTCTGGGAGACTGGTAGGAAAGAAACCATACTGATATAGGTGAATGTGAAAGTGGTGATTATAGGACTTATCAAATAATTGATTGAGTAGTAAATATTCCCTGGCGTCACCTGGGTCGGTTAAATAAGTAGGCAGCATAATAACCAATTCGTTATTAATATGTGATCGTTTAGAGGATTGAGGGCGGTTGGAATAAAGTTTGGATAGTGAGCCAATATTTAGTTGTTCTGGATGATAATAATGAATGAGTGTTTGCTCCTGTGTGGGTGATTGATTGGATCTTTGTGTGATCTTTTGGTAGATTACCTGGGCTGCTTCTTGATAGGCACCACGTCTTGAGTAGGAAACGTGACCGTTAAAAATGTTGGCGAATATATTATTTTTTGAGCTTTGAGTGGGGTCGGATAATCCCAGAGGATCAAAAGTGCTGCCGCAGATAAAATCAGCGATATTACACCAGACACCGACTTTATGATGATATTTTGTGTAGATGTAAGGATCTAATCCGCCAAGTAGGCCGTGTTCGACATAGCAGTCTGGAATATTTTGCCGATATGGAGAAAGGTTTAAATTCTTACAGGCATCTGGCATAATTCCCCTGCCCTCTGGTAGATAGAGTTTTGGGTCTCCAAAATTTGCGACATAAAGAATTTTATCGGGATTAAGATGTCTAATCGCATAGGTTATGACCATGGCTCCTTGCGAATAGCCGGAAAGAATAAATTGGGTGTTTGGACAGGTTTTGGTGACTTGTTGATAGAGATTAGTCAATTCATTAATACCTGCTTTAACACTTCGTCCAAAGGCATAAGCCTTTCCGCCACTCAGGATCGCGCCAGAGATGACTTTGGGATCTTCAATACCAATAGCAGGATATGGCTGCCCAAAAGAGCTAGATTCTCCCAGTTGATAATACTTATAACTATATTGGGGTAATTTATGAAATATTTCCGACATGGCTTTAGAGAAGGCTTGATGATCGATATTGGTGTGGAGCTCTTCCCCGGAGCCACGCGCGAAGACGACAAGATAGTCGACGCAAGGCTGCGTTGCGGAGATGGCGTTGGTGGTTAAAGATAGAGACCTCAATGAGAGAAATAAGAATGAAAAAATAATAAGATAAATAAATAACAAAAAGCATCTAAAAGGTCGGCGCATAAGATAGACTCCAAGATAGATTTAGGCTTAGAAAAGGTTAAATCTAGTATGTAGCGATTTTGCGAAGAAAGCAAGGTTTTAATGAGGGTTTGGTTTTAGAGAATAGTACTTATCTCTGTTTTGTGTTGTAAATAACACTTATCATAAGCAAGATATAATTGACAGAAGTGTATGACTAGGATAGAGTTTTTAAAAAAGGAGTGTGATGAATTCAGAGATGCAAAAACATAAGGACTGGGATAGCTACTTCATGGGGATTGCCGAGGAAGTGGCAAAACGTTCAAAGGACCCCTCTTCGCAAAATGGATGTGTGATTGTTGATGCACGAAGGCGACCGGTGTCTTTTGGTTATAATGGTACGATTCAGGGGGCAGATGAATCAAAAATGACGCTTTCTGAGCGTCCAATGAAATATTATTTTGCGATTCATTCTGAAATGAATGCAGTCATCTTTGCGGGGCGAGATTTGACCGGCTGTACTTTATATAATAAAATGGCAACCTGCGAAAATTGCTTGAAATATTGTTTACAGGCTGGAATAAAACGTTTTGTATATAAAGAACTACGAGTTGCTTCTTATAGAAGTGGTGAAAAGAAGTCAATGACTAATATAGATACGGATGAGGCAATTATTCGTTTGCTAGCGTCTTGCCCGGATGTGGAAACGTTAAATATTTCAAATGGAAAAACTTACATTCAGGACATTTTAGATACTTATGATAAAGAGTCAGCGGAATATAAGAATTTAGTTCGTTGGGTGGCGGACTAGATGAAATTAATTTTAAACTAAAGATAGCTTTGAATAATTTCAGAAAGTTGATCAGGCACTTCGTAATTAATGAGGTGACCTGATTTTTTAATAAAATGTACCTTGGCGTTATATTTTTCAGCGATTTTTTTGGTTTGTTTTTGGTGGTTGAGTTTGTCCTCAGTGCCTGCAATAAAATAACACTCTTTATTGAAGTTGAAATCGGATATAGAATGAGAAACTGAAAATTTTGCAGCCTTAATTTCATCGGAAATACTGGTGAACTTTTTAGCACATTGATAAGTTAGATCAAGAATTCTTGGAAGTTGTTTCTTACCAAGCGTACCGATTAAGTACTTAGTAACGATATAACAAACAAGTTTATTGGGAACAAAGGCAATTAAAGGAATGATAGGGCGAAGAAACTTTGGGGTAGGTTCGGAAATGGGGGATAGAAAGAAGACTTTTTGATGAATAAGGTTGGGGTATTTCTCGGCAGTAGCAGCCACGGTGAGTGATCCCATTGAATGGCCGATGAGGATAGGATGATCTATTTTATTATTTAGAATATAATCGGCTAGCCAAGTGGCATAAGCATCAGCGGTAAAATCTTTAAGCTTAGGAAGTCCTTCATCTTGGGTATTAAAAGCTGGAGGAATGTCTGGACAATAAACTTTGTAGCCAAGGGCTTCAAAGTTATGAATTATGTCAGTTAAGCCAAAATGATTGCCGCGAAAACCGTGGACGAATAAAAGTGTAGGCTTCTGCTCTTTCTGCACATCTTCCTTTCTGATTTTAGTTTTTCTTATAATTTCTAGGTGGGATATTTATAAATTTATTGTTCTTTTAATTGATTTAGGGTCTCAGTAATAGCTTCACGATCAAAACCGATAATTTGAACAGGATTTTTATCCTCGTGATCGGTAATAATAGTGACAGGAACGGTAGTAATACCAGGCATGGATGCTGCATCAAATTCTTGGTATTCAATTCCCTCTTCGTTAAGCCAGTTAACTAAGGCGTGACAATAAATACATGTAGGTGTGGTATAAACTTTTATCATAACGATTTTATTATAACAAAATTATAGAGTTTTGGCTTTATCTAATTGAGGGTCTTTGCCAGAGTTAATATCATTATATGAACGTTCTACTTCAATATCAGGAGAGATACCCGTTTTATTGATTGTCTGGCCTTCTGGAGTATACCAATGTGCTGTGGTGATTTTAAGAAGAGAACCTCCAGATAACTCAAGCATAGTCTGAACAACTCCTTTGCCGTAAGTCTTGGTTCCAACAATAGTAGCTTTCTTGTAGTCTTTGAGGGCGCCAGCAACGATTTCAGAAGCAGAGGCAGTGGCGTTGTTAACTAGAACGATAGTTTTCATGTCTTTTAGGGTGGCTTCGCCGCGTTTGGCGTAGGTAATTGTCTGACCAATTGTAGCAGACTTTTGGGTCAGGATTTTATCGCCGTCAAGCCATAGAGATAAGAGGTCGCGAGCTGCAGTTACGTAGCCACCGCCATTATTTCTTAAGTCAAGGATAACTTTATTGATTCCCTTATTCTTAAAGTCTTTAGTAAAAGATTGGACTAAAGTACCGGTGTCCTCACTAAACCGATAGACAGAAATAATAGCAGTTTTGTCTTGATAAGTGATGTCGGCGGAGACGTTGTTGATTTTTTCTCGAGTGAGTTCAAAATCAAGTTTTTGTTTGTCGCGAGCAACTGTTAATTTTACTTTTTCACCAGAAGGACCGCGCAATTTACTGGCAATAATTTCAGTGTCTTTATCCCAAACCTCTTCACCATTAATGGCGAAGATGATATCGCCAGCATGCACGCCAGCTTTTCTGGCTGGATTGTTTGGTAGGGTGCGAGTAACGACGACGTAGTCACCTTGTTTCATCATTTCAATCCCAACACCAGCTTCTTTAATTTCCCCCTTAAGGTCAGATTTAAATTCAGCTGCTTCTTTTGAATCATAATAGACCGTATAGGGGTCGGCAAGAGCGGCGGTTAAGCCCTTTTTAGCACCTTCAATAAGCTTTGTCTTATCAATGCTACCATCGAAATTTGAGGAAATCTGTGAGTAAACTTCGTTTAAATCGTCCCACTTGATATTGCTGGTGATTTTTTGAGCCGGATTGATATATGGTGAAAATTGAAGGTATAGATTATTCCAATTAGATCCTAGAAATATACCAATAGCAAGGGTAATTAAGCTGGAAAAAATTGTAGTACCTAGATTAACTTGCTTCTGCTTCTTATTCATAGCTATTATTATAGCATAGCAGAAGCATTATGAATGAGGCTGGGTTTTAGTCAAAGTGAATAAAGTAATATTCGGAAGGATTAACGCCAACACGGTAACCGAAATCGCCCCACTGTCCTGACCTTGAGGAATATGCATTATTGTATTCAGAGACATTGATGGTGCCGTTAGCATTAACAGATTCAACCCAGAAAACGTGACCCCAGGCTCCGGAGGCGGTTTGACCAATGGAATTAGCGCTCGGGATACGGTCTACACGATAACCGAGAGCCCTGGCAGCGGAGGCCCAACTATAGGCATTGCCCCAACCAGTGACGCGAACACGAGGACCCCAATATTCGATGGCCTTATAGGCTGCATAACTGGTACATTGGCAGGTGTAATAAGTATCAAGGATGCCGCGAATATTGTCACGGGGGCAGGCGAAACCGTAATTGCCGATAAAGGCTTCGTAGCTGTTATAGCCATCAGCGACTGTACCGAAACCACCACGATTACGGAGGCTTAATAGATGATTCTGATATTCTTGGTTAATAAGTTTAATTTTTTCTTCACGAGAGGTGGCAGCTTCAAGAGCGAAGGCAGCGGCATTGTCA
Source organism: uncultured Candidatus Saccharibacteria bacterium (assembly GCA_963545805.1). Classification (GTDB taxonomy): domain Bacteria; phylum Patescibacteriota; class Saccharimonadia; order Saccharimonadales; family Saccharimonadaceae; genus Nanosyncoccus. The sequence continues at coordinate 682 of CAUUKK010000040.1, read as the reverse complement.
CGATATTTGATAATGAGAGTTTGTTGTTCAATCTTCTTGTCTTCGATGGCTTTTCTTTGAATCTGCTGGTCAGCGATGACGCGTTCAACTTCGACCTTCTGTTTTTCGAGGTCTTGCTTAATGCTTTTGACGGTTTGAGCTGAAATGGTAACTTGACTTTTTGCCGTATCAACACGGGTTTGACGTTCTGCGAAGTCTGAGATTGATTTTGAGCCGGCTAAAATCATAATGGCGTCGCCTTTTTCTTCAAAATGCATATTAATCAAGAGGTTAGCTAGGGCTTGTTGTTGAAGTTTAAGTTTTTTTGTACTTTCTTCGATTTTTAACTTAAGGTCTTCAGCTTCAGCCTCGTTCGTTTTAATTCTAGCCTCATACATGCTGATTTCCTGTTGCAAACGTTCCACTTCTCCTTCAAGAGTAGTAGCCGCCTTTGAGGCCTCATTGGCTTTGGCGACAGCTTCATTCTCGGCCTTTTTTGCTGCACGGCAGGCACTGGACGTACAATAGGCTTCATTTTCGATAGCAGAGGCTGACTTATCGGTAGAAAAAAGGTTAGGCAAAGATGCAACTAGAGTGGCAAAAATAATAGTAAAAATAAAGAAGTTCTTATAGTTTAGTTTTTTAGTACTCTTCTTTTTCTTACTAATAGTTGTTTTGGTTTTTATCATGTAACCTCCTTCCA
>CAUUKK010000039.1:0-5643 GCA_963545805.1 uncultured Candidatus Saccharibacteria bacterium | reverse complement strand
AAGAAAAAAGAATTTAACTGAAACAGTAAAATGTTTTCAGGAATATTTACCGAAATATTTTCCTATTGTGCATCCTAGCCCGTTAAATTTCCGTTGGCAAGCAAAGAATCCATGGTTTGAGCGAGATGTAGTGCCAGTTCTAAAACAGAAAGTACATACGATTCTTGGTTAGATTTATGGCTTGGTGGGAAAATAGATCTTCTGATCTTTAATCTCGTCTGGTAAGTAGCTGACGTCGTGATGAAAACCAGCTTCCCATTTATAGCCTTTAGCGTAGCCTAAATCTTTCATTAGCTTGGTTGGTGCGTTGCGAATACCTAGAGGGATTGGAAGATTGCGAGTGTTTCTGGCAAGGTCTTTTGCGCGATTCCAGGCGTCATAGCTACTGCGATCTTTTTTTGACTTGGCTAAGGCAGCTGCAACATGGGAGAGGATAATGCCAGATTCGGGCATACCAATGCGTTCGACTGCTTGAAAGGCGGAAACAGCTAGGCCAAGAGCCCCATTGCCACCTAGTCCAATATCTTCGGAAGCAAAAATGACCATACGGCGAGCGATAAACTTGGGATCTTCTCCGCCCTCTAGCATGCGTGCTAAATAGTATAATGTGGCGTCAACGTCGCTGCCGCGCATGGATTTGATAAAGGCGGAGATTGTGTCGTAATGATAGTCACCGTCTTTGTCATAATTAATTACCTTTTTTCCTACCGCTTCTAGGATGAGAGCGGGGGTGATTTTCTGGCCGAGAGAGAGGCAAATTTCGAGATCTCCTAGGGCTGATCTTGCATCGCCGTTGGCTAGTTTAGAGATTAATTCTAGACTTTCGGTTTCAATATTATTGATGGATTCCCTCTCGACGGCACGCTGAAGAATTTTTAGGATTGCCTCTTGGTCAAGGTTTTTAAGTACAACTACTCGTGATCTTGAGAGGAGAGCAGGAATAACTTCAAAACTAGGGTTTTCGGTGGTGGCGCCAATTAAGGTGATTAAACCAGATTCGACATGAGGAAGAAAGGCATCCTGCTGGGCCTTATTGAAACGATGAATTTCATCCACAAAAAGAAGTGTACGAATTTTAAGATTCCAGTTTTGCTTGGCACGTTCCACGACTGATTCAACATCGCTTTTATGAGCAGTGACGGCAGAAAGTTCGATGAAATCGGCTGCAAATTCTTTAGCGAGGATACGAGCGAGGGTGGTTTTCCCAGTGCCAGGTGGACCCCAGAAAATGAGGTTGACTGGTTCTTTCTTTTTGGCGATTTCGGTTAGAATTTTACCCTCACCGATGACTTGCTCTTGTCCTAAAACGTCAGACAAAGTTTGTGGACGCATGCGTTCAGCTAGGGGTTGTCTTGGTGTAGTAATAGGATCCATTTTATTTTTCGACAAAGGCACCAGATTGACGTGACCACAACTTCTTATATTGCCCTTTTGAATTTTTGAGGAGTTCTTCATGTGGTCCTTGCTCGATAATCTTGCCATTTTCAAGTACTACGATACGGTCGAGGCTAGAAATGGTAGAAAGGCGGTGTGCAACCACGATAGAAGTGCGACCATGCATTAGACGAAGTAGAGCTTCTTGGATTAAGGCTTCAGATTCGGAATCAAGGGCGGAGGTAGCCTCGTCGAGAACCAGAATTGGCGCATCTTTTAAGATTGCTCTTGCGATAGCAATACGTTGACGCTGTCCACCGGAAAGCTTGATGCCACGTTCGCCAACCATGGTTTCATAGCCGTTAGGGAGCTTTTCAATAAACTCGGCAGCGTTAGCAAGCTTTGCGGCATGCTTAATTTCTTCCATAGTAGCGTCTGGTTTAGCGTAGGCAATATTTTCGGCAATAGTGCGATGGAAGAGAGAAGCTTCCTGAGGAACATAGGCAATATTTTTTCTTAAGCTATGTTGAGTAACTTTTCTAATGTTCTGATCGTCGATTTTGATGGCACCTTGATCGACATCGGCAAAACGGAGAAGGAGTTTAGTGAGAGTAGTTTTACCAGAACCAGAAAGGCCTGCAAGACCAATACGTTCACCTGGTTTTAGCTCAAGGGTGAAGTCTTCGAAGATACTTTCTTTGGCGTCAGCGTGAGTGAAGGTAATGTGATCAAAAGAGATAGCTCCTTTATCGACAATAAGTTTCTTAGCTCCTTTTTCATCAACAACAGTGTCGACAGTATCGAGGACGACAGTCATTTCGTGAGCGTCGCCGAAGACGCGAGTAAAGTTTTTAAAGATACTGCTAACATCCCAAAGATTCATTAGGATGGTTTGAGAATACTGGAAGATAAGGATGACTGTGGAAATTGGTAGAGCCATTACTGGGGCACCGATTACAATAAAGGCAATCATAATAAAATCAATAAGCAGGAAGATAGAATCAAAAATCACATCACGATGGATGGTGGCGCGCATAGAATTTTCACCGGCTGCTAAAGTTTCGGCTTGAAATTTAGTATAACGAGCGCGCTCATAATTTTCCTGGGCGTAAGATTTGACTGAAATGATATTGGTGATGGAATCTGTGAGTTGTCCAGTTTGCTTATTTTGAGCGGCCGCTTCTTTTTCGTTACATTCACCGATACGTTTAAAGCTTTTGGAGGAAACAATGGCGAAGACGGTGGAGAATATCATGAGGAGAATCGCAAAAGCTGGCGCGCGATTAATTAAGATAATGAAGATGGATGAAAAAGTGACGATGAGAGGGAGAATGTTGAAAATGATGGAGTCTGCAAAACGTTCGTAAGCGCGGGTAAAGCGACCAACCTGGGCCGTAAGGGACCCGGAAAAACGATCAGAGTGGAACTGCATGGATTGATTATTAACGGTGTCGAAACACTGAATCGAAAGGTCATTAATGGTGAGAAGTTCCATCTTCCAGACCAAGTAAACACGTAGGTTGCCCAAGATACCAGAGCCAATTAGTTGGCAAAGAATGAGAAAAATGCCCTGTGGTAAGACTTTTTGAACCAGAGGAATCTGAAAAATATTGCCAGGGTTGATAAGGTCTTCGGATTTAGCGGAAGATAGAATATCAATAACATTGGCAATAACTAGTGGAGTGAGCACAGTGCGAACAAAAATCACAATTGGGGTCACAATGAAAACGCCAAGAGCGAGCCATTTGTATTTTTTGTTTGCTTGCAGGAAGTAATGTAAGGTGCGTCTGATTGTCGATTTATATTTGGGTTTTTTCTTGGGTTGTTTTGTCATAAAGCCTCGTGTTAATTATTGTTTTGTTAAAATGATTTATTAAAAAGTGTTGATTTTGGGCAAATTTAGCGCCTAGAGAATCATGTAATAGATCTATTTTATCATAAAAATGTTTTTACGGTAAAGAGGTGGCATGGTATAATGAGTGAAAAATTAAATAGGAGTTTAAATATTGCAGATTTTAATAAAAAATTTAAACCAGGAAACATTTAAGAAGGTGAAATTAATGTCGTGATTGAGATCCCTACTGGTTCTAATCATAAGATTGAGTGGGATCGCAAAAATGCTTGCTTTATGCTTGATCGTGTAGAGCCTATGGCCTTTGCTAAGCCATGTAATTATGGTTTTATTCCACAGACGCTTGACGAGGATGGTGATGAACTTGATGTTTTGATGGTAACCGACCAGCCACTTACTACCGGTATTTACACCAAAGCACGCGTGCTCGGGGTGATGAGGTTCGTTGATTCAGATGAAGTTGATGATAAGGTGATTTGTGTACCAGCTGATGATCGCAATAATGGCGATAAATATCAAACACTTGAAGATTTACCAAAGCAATTGATTAAGCAAATTGAATTCCACTTTAACCATTACAAGGATCTTAAAAAGCCTGGCACTACAGTGGTTAAAGGCTTTGAGGGTGTAGAATCTGCCAAAGAAGTAATTAAGACTGCTATTAAGCGTTGGGATGATGCTAAGTAAGTAAAAATAATAAAAATAGACTCTTGTCGGAGTCTATTTTTTGTCTACGTGAAAATGAGAGCCTAGAAACTCAGCTTATTCGAGGATTGTAGATTCGATGGCTTTTGCGAGATCAATTAATGAAGCAGCGTCGATGTCGGAGGCGAGGAAAATTAGAACAAAGGTTTGGCGATTCTTTTGATCTTCTTGCTTGGTTTCAAGGAAGTATAGATTATTAAATAGCGGATAGTTTAGGTTGGCGTTTGTGGCGTCATTGGTTTGGGCGCCATATAACCCATAAACTGCGAGCTTAGAAAAACCAGTGAGTAGCGGATTTTTATTATTGTTCTGAGGGGTGAGTTTGGTTTTAAATTCTTGCCAGAGCTGTTCGGAGAAATCAGGATGTGTGTTGAGGCGCTTAGAAAGACTGAGCAGATCAGTAGTATTAGTGAGATGGCTGGTATAATTTGTATTGGTATAGGATTGATCCTTGAGGAATTGTTTAAAGTTGTTTTCCCCAATTTCTGAAATCAGAGCCGTGGCACAGCCAGAGTGATTTTCTTGGAGGATTTTTGAAAGACAGTTGTCGATGGAGATTTGTTCGGTATCCACTGTGATTAACTTCTCTTTTTTGATTGTGCCTTGATCAATCTTTGTATAAATTTGATAGGCCAGAAAGAGATTTTCAAGGCCGAGGCTATTATTCTGTGAAAAATCATTGTTTCTGGCAATAATTTCTTGATTATTTAAATCATAGATCAATATACTGCTATTTTTCTTACTAACTTGAGATGATAGCCAGCGATCGAGTGTTGGTTGCAGGTTAATTTTTTTAAATTGTTTTGTCACTTGCTCAGTTTGCTCAGGTTTAGTAGCCTGTTCGTTAAGATATTTCATGAGGTAGACAATGCCAAAAGAAAGCGAGATGACACCAATGGTGGTAAAAATAATAATAAAGAGAATTTTTCCGAATTTCGGCATGCTGTGCTTTGATAATTCATTCGGAGTGAAATTATTTTCTGGAGTTAAGTTATTTGGTGGCATATTATTCCTTTTGTTAATAATTTTATTAAATTAATTCCCTTTTGGCGAGGCAAGAAGGAGGCGTGCGAGGAAGGCTTGAGCTTCGTTTGAGTCGAGTAGGCGAGGTCTAAAGGTTTGATCATAGCTGGTTGGCGAAATACGTGTTTGAAGAAGCTTATTTTGGTCGAAATAGTGGGTAAGAATGAGACTGCGGGTGGTGTCTGGCCAATAGATTTGATCAAAGAATAGATTACCGAGCCCGTAATAGATTGGTTTATTTTGGTAGAGCTCGTAGGTCTGTGGCTGGTGAGCAGAAGTACCGACAACCATATCAGCGCCAAGATCGATGAGATGGCGGAAGAACTCTTTTTGATTTTGAATTGGTTGGTCACAGGTTGGAAAAGCGACTGGCTGGTCAGGATAGGCATAACATTCAAAGAATTGAATATTAACAATTGTGAATTTGTTTTCTGCTTTGGCGGAGGCGAGGTCTGCCTTAAATTGTTCTTCAGAGTAGGGATTGGCTCCTGGTGAAGCTTCGGTGGCGAGCTGGCCGTTAGCGACGCTACTGGTCGAATGATTATAGGCAAGTAAGCGAATGGAAGGATTGAGATCGAGCGGTTGTTTGGCTTGTTTGAGATTTTCTCCACCGCCAACCGTTTTAAGACCGAGCTCTCGATATTTTGCGAGGGTCTTTAAATTATTATCGGTACCCGTGTCATTATTAT
>CAUUKK010000038.1:0-5760 GCA_963545805.1 uncultured Candidatus Saccharibacteria bacterium | reverse complement strand
AAGCGGCGTCACCGACAGCCAGAATTTCATCAAGGATCAAAATATCACCGCGAGCGCGGATGGCGATCGAGAAAGCGAGACGAACCTGCATACCTGAAGAATAGTTTTTGAGTTTTTGGTCCATGAAGGGGGCGAGTTCAGCGAATTGAACAATATCATCAAACATTTGGTCCATTTCTTCATTGGAAAAACCAAGCATGGCACCGTTCATATAGACATTTTCACGACCAGTAAGTTCGGGATTAAAGCCAACGCCAAGCTCAATAAATGGAACAAGAGAACCGTGGACGGTAATTGAACCAGAATCAGGGGTATAGATCTGGGCGAGAATTTTGAGAAGAGTGGACTTACCAGAACCGTTGCGTCCAACAATACCAAGAAACTCTCCTTTTTTCACGGTAAAGCTAATATCTTTTAAGACTTCCTGCTTGGTGTAACCTTTAATTCCCTTGAGGCGATTAAAGATGGCTTGTTTTAAACCCCAAGAACGCTCAGTAGGAAGTTTGAAACTCTTCGAGAGATGATCAACAATGATTATGTCCTGAGATCCTTCAACCGGCTTTTCAGACGAGGATTTTTTAGAGGCAGAAGCCTTTTTTGATTTCTTAAGCTCTTTTTGATTATGTTTAGACATTAGGCCTCCTCCGCAAAATATTTAGATCTCTTTCTAAAATAAATACCACCCAAAATAATAACTAGAAAAACCAGACCGAGCGGAATAAGATAAAGGAGGCGATTTTCGAGATAATTCCAGGTGGTGATAGTTTGATCGGTAATAAGGAAGTAGCGCACATCTTGAATGACTTGAGCAATTGGATTTAAGAGAAAGATTTTAGCGGCAAGCGGACTGGCACTAGCGACCATGGTGATAGGATAAATAACTGGTACGGCGTAAAAAAGGGCCTGCATAAAAACCTCCCAGATGGAGGATATGTCACGATATTTAACATTAATGGCACCAAGGAAGAAAGAAATACCAAGAGAGAGAAGATAGAGTTCAAGAATAATGAATGGCACTAAGAGCCAACCAAGATTTGGGGTCACACCATTGATAATTGCAAAAATAATAACGACACCTAAATTAATTAGGAAGTTGATTAGGGCGGTAACAGTGGCGGAAACGACAATGATCCATTTTGGAAAGCTGATTTTACGCAGAAGATCACCACGAGCAACGATGGCTTGAATTCCCTGATTCGTACATTCGGAGAAAAAGCTCCAGAGAACGGTGCCGGCTAGGAGATAGACTGGATAATGCGGAATGTCGCTGCCCATTTTAAGGATTTTTGCAAAAACTATATAGAGGATAGCAAAAAGCATCATGGGACGTAAGACTGCCCAAAGATACCCAAGTAAAGACCCTTGATAGCGCAGTTTAAAATCAGTTTTGACGAGCTCTTTTAAAAGAATACGGTTTTTTCGACTACCAAGATTAGGGATTTTCATATCTCAAATTATATCATAGAGAAGTTGGACAAAAAATATTTTCATAATGGTACAATAGGCGTATGAAGACACCCCTCATATCGATTATTATTCCGGTCTACAATACTGGAGACAAGGCAGTAAAGTTACTGGATCGACTAGTAAAGGATCGTTATGAGAATTTGGAGATTATCTGCGTGGATGACGGCTCAAAAGATGATAGTTTTTCCCTATTATCGGAGTTTTGTCGTCAACAAAAATTGACTGATTCTAAGAAAAAAATTGTACTGATTCAGCAAGAAAATGCTGGTCCTGCCGCCGCAAGGAATACAGCTTTAAAGAAGATGCACGGGGAGCTGGTAGCATTTATTGATTCTGATGATACAGTATCTAAAAACTATTTAAGCGAAATGAGCAAGCTTTTAACTAATAAGAGCGTGGCGGTAGTAACTGCAGGATTTTTATATAAGAGAATTCACCAAAAGACAGAAAAAGAAATGTTTACAAACCAGATAAAAGAACGTGAAGCGAATGAAGATTATAAGACCTATATTTTGAAGAATTTGGCCTCGGACGGAAGATTATATGCCTCCGTGAACAAAATGTTTCGAGCTGAAATTATTAAAAAATACAACTTAGAGTTTCCGCTTGGATGGGACTTCGCGGAAGACACAAATTTTGTTTTACATTATTTGGAATGTGCCAGACTTGAAGGACTGATGGATTTAAAATTTTTAGCAAAACCATATTACATCTATCATTATGGAACCGAGACTAGTACCGTAGCAAGTTCTTCCCTACCTTGGAAGAATTGGCAAAGGAGTTTTAATTATCTGAAAACGTGGGTGGGAGATAACCCGACCAAAGATCAGAAATACTGGCTACTTAGGGTAATGATACGCTGGCGTATTTCGCACGCCTTAGCAGTGGCAAGAAGTAACCAGGCGATGGTGAAAAAATGGAAATATCTGAATCCATTGATTCTACCTTTTGCAAGTTTGGCGGCGAAGATTCGAAAATAAGTTTAGCTTAAATCATGAATTTAAAAATATCGAACCCCAAGTTCGATATTTTTACCTTTGACTAAAATTAATTTTGATGGTTAAGGAAGTTAATCGTATCACGCATGGCGTCAGCGACCGTGAGTTCGGTTTGCCAGTCAAGTTCTCGCTTAGCTTTGCTTGGATCAGCAAAGATTTCGGCAAGATCACCTGGGCGGCGATCAGAGATGCGGTGGGGGAGTGGTTTGCCACTAGCATCTTCGAAGGCTTTGATAATCTCAAGGACAGAAGAACCCTTACCAGATCCTAGATTATAAACTTTGGCACCCGGAGTATCTGTGGCCTTCAAGGCAGCGAGGTGACCCTTGGCGAGATCTACTACATGGATATAATCACGAATACAGGTACCATCTGGGGTATTATAATCATCACCATAGATCTGAAGCTCTTTAATTTTACCCTCAGCAACGCGCATAACGACTGGCATAAGATTGTTGGGAATACCGTTTGGATCCTCACCGAGGAGACCAGAGATATGGGCGCCAACTGGGTTAAAATATCTTAAGATCACGACTGAAAGTTCAGGACGGGAAGTAGCCTCGGACTCAAGGATTTTTTCTATGACATGCTTGGTTTCTCCATAAGGATTGGTGATACCAACACCAGTAGTCATTGACTCATCGAGTTTACCAGAGTTGATACTACCATAGACAGTGGCAGAAGAGGAGAAAATAATTCTATTAACCTTAAATTCAGCCATACACTTCAAGAGATTGAGAGTGCCGGTAACATTATTTTCATAATAGCGAAGAGGCTGCTCGATAGACTCAGCAACGGCTTTTAGGCCAGCAAAGTGAATGACCGCATCAAAATGCGTGGAGGCAAAAAGTTCACGCATTTTTTGATAATCGAGTAGGTCAACTTGATGAAAGACTGGGGTTCGACCGGTAATTTGATTAATTTTATCAAGAACAGTAATCTTACTATTAAAAAGGTTGTCGAGGATTTCGACTTGATGTCCTTGATTCTGTAGTTCGACAACAGTGTGGGAGCCGATATAACCGGTACCACCGGTGACGAGAATTTTCATGTTAACTCCTTTTTTGGTGATTTTAAACTATATTATACCGGTTTTAGGGTGATTTTGCGAAATATGTGATAAAGAAAGCCCTTTGGCGTGGAGAGTAAGACTGAATAGAGACGGAGTTTTTGAGTAAGATAGGGATTTTTTTGATTAATCATAAGAGCATGGAGTGCTTTCTCGCGATATTCTTGATAGTATTTTTGGTCAATATGGCATGTAATTGCATTATCGATGTAGGCAAAATAGGCCAAAATAAGTGCAACATTGCAAATAAGCTTAAATTCAGGAGTTCGGAGATAGATCTTTGCTTCTTTTGCCGTCTGCTCTTTGGCACGAAGACGAGTTAGAGTCTTTTCAGTGGAAGTAAAGTTTTTAGTAATATAAGAGTTTCTACGTTGATAAAAATAGAGTTCTTCTTCCAAATATTGGATATTTTTTGCAGCGAAAAATAGTTTATAAGTAGTAAGGTTATCCTCATGAATCTGACCAGCAGGATAGAGGATGTGATTATCCGTAAATAAGTTTTTACGATACATTTTATTCCAAATTAGAATATCAAGATCTTGCTGTTTGATAAGAAAATCTTGAGTAGCCTGCAAACCGGAAGTGATTTTCGAAGTGGGAATGTGGTGAAAATGATGAGTCTGATAGACTTCTTGATAGCCGCAAACAGTGATATCAATTTCGGGATTTTGAAGAAGTGGAGTAATGAGTTTTTCGAGATAATCTTTAGCAATGAGGTCGTCACTATCAATATAACAAAGATATTGACCGCGAGACATTTTAAGCCCCTGATTGCGAGCAACGGAGATACCAGAATTTTGCTGAGTATGGGATCTAATACGTGGATCTAAAGAATATTTAGAAATAACTTCTGGGGTGCGGTCAGTAGAACCATCATCAATAATGATGATTTCAAAATCAGAGAAGGTTTGATTTAAAATAGAGTCGAGGCAAGGAGCAAGATATTTTTCAACATTATAAGCTGGGACAATAACAGAGACTAAGGGGCGTTTAGACATGATCTTTCCCTTCTATGATTGGAATTATTTGCTCTTTAACAGTTTTCGCAAAATCAAATTCATTGAGGTATTTTATTCTGGAAGCCTTAGCGAATTTTTGAGTAAGTGCAGGATTTTGTAAAAGTTTATCAATAGCCTTAGCAAGAGAGTGCTGATCTTTTGCCGGAACAAGAAGTCCATTAAAAGAATCTTGTACAACTTCTGGATTACCGTCGACATTGGTTGTGATGATTGCTTTCTGTAACATGGTAGCGTCAATAAGAGCGAGACTGAGTCCTTCAATATATGATGGCAAAACAAAAATTTCGGCAGAGGCAACCTTAGCTAGAGGCTGATCGGAGAACCCATGATAAATAATCTGCGAGGTTTGATGCTGTTTACAATAATCAGCAAGAGGGCCGGCACCATAAATATGTAGAGTAGCATCTTGATGGTTTGATGAAATTTCCTGAAAGGCAGCAATCAACTCCTTAATTCCCTTGTAGTCTTCAAGGCGGCCCAGATAAATGAGGGATTTTGGAGCAACCGGAAGAGCTTGGTATTCAGAAAAAGTATCGATGGCGCCATTTTTGATAGTGATTAGATTTTGAAAAGGTGGCAGCGATGTTTTTTTAATGAGTTTTTCAAAAAACTGGCGTTCATAATCTGAAATAAAGATAATACGATCTACTATTCTTGCAACTTTTAAAATTTGCTTACCGATAAGATTCTTATACTTCTGCTCAACATTTTGAAGAACCCAACTGCGAAAATCCATGTGGTCGATCCAGAGAGTTTGGATGCCTAGTTTTTTGGCCGCGAGTGTGGCAGCGAGAAAATCATCGCGAGACTCAATAATAACAGTTATGGGTTTTAGTTTTTTAAATTGGTGACGATACCAAAAATAAAGATAAAGTTGCCAAAGAAAATAGAGTGGAAGCAGAAGATTTTTTAGACCACTCCAGTTTTGGAGTTTAAGGAAGGGGGCTCGCTGACAAGAAATCTTGGACTGCTTGCTACTCTTTAAAAGTTTTTCCGAAGAACTAAAGATAATTGGGTGATAAGAATGGGCTAACAGAAGACTAGAAAGAGTTAGTTGATAGGTTTCTCCGCCTCCGTAAAAATGAGGAAAGGTATTACGGATAATAACAACTTTTGCACTCGAGGATGACTTTTTGGCGTCTTTTCTCATGGCTTAATTATAACATTAGATACACTATGCTATAATACAAGCTAATATGAAGAGGTA
>CAUUKK010000037.1:0-5775 GCA_963545805.1 uncultured Candidatus Saccharibacteria bacterium | reverse complement strand
CTTTGTTCAGGGAGACAGAAAGAATACATCTCTAATTTATTAAATTGATGAACTCGGAAGAGACCACGAGTGTGTTTACCGTAAGTACCAGCCTCTTTACGGAAACAGGCTGAAAATCCAGCATAGAAGAGAGGAAGCTTGTCTTCGTCGATGATTTCATCCATGTGATAGCCAGTGATTGGCATCTCAGCGGTGGCAATCATGGCGAGATCTTCGCCTTCGATATAGTATTCGTCGCTCTGTTCAGAGCTTCTTGGGGCAAAACCAGTGCCTTCAAGGACTCGAGAATTGACCATGTCAGGAACGTCCATTAAAGTGAAACCATGTTCGGTGACTTTTTTAATACCGAATTGAATTAAGGCGTTTTCAAGTAAAGCTAGGCCGCCTTTGATGTAGTAGAATTTGGCACCAGCAACCTTAGCGCCGCGTTCAAAATCAACCCAGTCTCTTGAGGTGGCGTAATCTAGGTGATCAACGCCTTCGGCTTTTTGCTCACCCCATTTTGCGACCTCCACACTAGCGCTTTCGTCACCTAGTGGCACATCTTCAAAAATAATATTAGGCACAGCTTTGAGAAGGTTTTTAAAACTGGATTCCTCGTCATTAAGTCTAGCTTCTAACTGAGAGATTTTCTCCTTGAGGATCTTTCCACGGTTGATCTGTTCTTCAGTTGGTTTGCCGCCTTTCATGGATTCCGTGTTCTGGTTTCGTTCCTTACGGAGCGCCTCAACTTCTTGAAGGGTGGATTTTCGTTGATCATCAAGGGAGAATAGTTTATCAAGATCGATATTCTTGTACATTTTTTGATCGATGGAGTGTTGAACTAATTCACGGTTGGCTCTGATAAAATTAATATCTAACATCTTTACCTCTTTTCTGGTGATTTTTATGGTTAATTATCAGTTTTGCGCTTAATGATTGGGAATGGTACGGCCTCACGGCCGGAGACACCTTCAAGCAGCCAGAAGTTGCGTTCTGAATTACCCCATCCGCAAGCAGGTGGCATGCCGTATTCGAGCATTTCAACAAAGTCCATATCAAGCATTTGAGCTTCATCATCGCCAGAATCACGCATGGCCTGCTGCTCTTCAAAACGGGCAAGCTGATCGATCGGATCATTTAACTCAGAATAGCCATTCCCCATTTCGGTACCGGCAATAACTGGATGGAATCGTTCGGTAACTAGGGGATTGTCAGGAGAGATTTTGGCGAGTGGTGAAAGGCTGAGCGGCTCTTCGATTAACCAGAATGGACCGCCGGATTCTTTGCGGATAAGTTTCCATAAGTTATCAATTAATCGAGAATCCGCTTGGTTCGGTTTGACTTCAACATTATTAGTCTTAAGAATCTGTACGATTTTGGCGCGATCTGGATTAAAGACGTCGATATCAAAATGCTGTTTGATGAGATCGGCGTATTTAATGCGTGGCCATTTTTGGGAGAGATCAATATCAAAACCGCCGACAGTAAATTGTAATTTACCCCAGGTTTTCAAGGCAACATACTTAATCATTTCTTCATAGAAATCCATACCGTCTTGATAGTCTTCAAAGGCGGCATATGCCTCAAAGGCAATGTGCTCTGGTAAATGTTCGTCATCGACGCCCTCATTACGAAAACGTGGTCCGATGTCATAGACTTTTTCGAAGCCTGCACCAAGTAAACGTTTTAGAGGGAGTTCTTGTGAGATGCGAAGATAAAAATCTTCATCTAGAGCATCCATATGGGTAACAAAAGGTGCAGCTTCGGCGCCGCGGGTTGTGTGATCATGATTGGGCGTTTTACTTTCAATTACGCCTTGTTATTTCATGAAATCACGAGTAGCTTGCCAAAAACGACTACGTCGAACGAGACGTTCTCGTACTTCGGGATTTACGTTCATATCAACATAGCGTCGACGGTAACGCTCTTCTTTATTGGTGAAGCCATCGCGGCCAGGCAATGGGCGGAGAGCCTTAGTTAGGAGACGAACTGCGTTAGTAAAAACGGAGATTTCACCAGTTTGAGATTTACCAACAAGCCCAGTTGCCTCGATAAAATCACCGAGGTCGAGGAGTTTAAGAGTCTTAACGGAGAGTAAACCTTCTTTTACCTCGTCAGATTGCTTCATGAAGAGCTGAATCTCGCCAAAATAATCGCGGATTTTTACAAAAGCTAGTTTACCGAAGCTTCGGATGGCGGTAATACGGCCAGCTATGGTTACTTCTTTTTGATCAAGAGATTCAAAGTTCTCTAAGATTTCAGAAATTTTGGTGTCACGGTTTGAGTGTGCTGGATACGGATCGATACCGAGATCTTTGATCTCTGATAATTTACGTAAACGCTCATCTCTATAGTCGCTAATTGTTGTCATATGTTGATTATACCATGTCTCTGTTCTGTCTCTAGAACAGCTTAATTTAATAAAGGTGACTAAATTTTCATAATTTCGGCTTCTTTAGTCTTGAAGAGTTCATCAATCTTGCCGGAGTAATTTTTGATTAGTTCATCGATTTCTTTTTCGCCGCGTTTCTTGACGTCTTCAGAGAGATCTTCTGCGGATTTTAATTCTTTTCTGGCATCATCACGTACTTTACGAAGAGCTACTTTATCTTCCTCAACTTTGGCTGAAGCAGATTTTACAATTTCCTTCCTACGTTCTTCAGTGAGTGGTGGAACTGGTACGCGAACTACACGGCCGTCATCTGCTGGGTTAAGACCCAGTGTTTGGTCAGCGCGAATGGCTGAGGCAATGGCCTGAATAGTTGATGGATCAAACGGTGTAATAAGGAGCATCGTAGCATCGCCGGCGGTAACATTGGCTACCTGGTTTAGCGGCATATATTGACCGTAGGCTTCGATCTTAACACTACCTAGCATGTCTGGGTGGGCGCGTCCGGTACGAACTTTTTGCATTTCTGACTTAAAACGCTCGATGATGGCTTCCATGGCTTGTTGGTATTCAATATGATCAAACATAATTTTCCTTTATTTTTTCTTATTTATATAATATCACAGGGGAGACTAATCTCGTAGCAGCTGCTTAAATTCTTCTATAGAGAGAATTTTGGTTTCACTGGTTCGGCGATTAGTGATTTCAACTGAGTTATTTTCAAGCGTTTTATTTGAGACTACAACGCGATAAGGGATACCCATAAGTTCTGCGTCAGCAAATTTTTCTCCTGGGCGAAGTTTGCGATCGTCGAGAAGGATACTGTTTAAGTATTCTTTATGGAGGTTATTAGTAAAATCTTCTCCTTGATCACCAATACCAATTAAATAGTATTTGAAAGGTGCAATATTTTCTGGCCAGACTAGACCTTTGTCATCAGCAAATTTTTCAGCAATTACGCCCATGACACGTGAAACACCGATGCCGTAGCTTCCCATGAAGACGGTTTTCTTGGCACCATCTTGGTCGTCAAACTTTAGATTGATAGGTTCGGAGAATTTATAACGTAAGGTGAAAATGTTTCCAACCTCTGCTGCGGTGGTGGCAGTAAGATCTTCGCGCTTAACGCCTAGATCACTTAAAACTTCGTCGTTCATAACCTCTTCGTTAATGGCAAGAGTTTTGTCCTGATTGAGATAAATAGTATCTTCACCGACTGGGAGAACGGTCTGATATTCATGGCTATATTTAGCAAAGGCGCCGCCGGAGGCGTAGGTTTTGTAGGTGCAGTCACCGAGCCCAAGTCGTGTATAGATCCTCATATAGGCTTGGTCGACTTGGTCATAAAATTTCTGATGTTCGGTTTCATCAATGCTAAAACTGTAGAGATCTTTCATGAGAAACTCGCGGGTACGTAAGATACCGGATTTAGCGCGTAGCTCGTTTCGATACTTTGTTTGGAACTGGTAGACGTAGACCGGAAGATCCTTATAGGATGAAATGAACTTAGTCATCAGATTAGTAATTGGTTCTTCGTGAGTTGGAGCAAGGCCTAATTCCCCTCCGGCGTTGAGTTTGGTTTTAAACCAGACGTCAATGACTTGATCACTCCAACGCTTTGTTTTAACCCATGGTTCAGGGTTTTGTAAAGCGGTCATTTGAAATTCTTGACAGCCCAAACTGTTTAATTCTTCACGAATAATATTTTGAATTTTATTTAAGGTAATGAGACCCAAGGGGAGAAAATCGTAAACCCCTGCCATTTCTTTATGAATATAACCTGCGCGAATCAGCAGCTGAGCGTTGCGGGCAGTCTCTTCCTTTCCTACTTCGCGGAAGGTTTTGATAAAAGATTGACTTAATTTCATTTTTCTCACCTTTCTCTTAAATATCAATGGGTTGATTATAGCATAGAGCTTGACTTTTATAATACTTACGTGTATTTTATTAAGCATGAAAAAAATAGTAAACTTGACTAAAGACGGTAAAGCTGACCTTGAAAAAGAGCTAAAGAGATTAGTTGCTGAACGTCCTGTGGTTGCTGATCGTCTAGCTTATGCTAGGTCTTTTGGTGATCTAAAAGAAAATCAAGAATATACCGACGCACGTGACGAGCAACGACAGATTGAAACAAGAATTTTGGAGATTGAAGATATTTTAAAGAGTGCCAAAATTATTGAAACTGGTAGTTTTGAAAAAGTAGCTGTAGGAGCAAAAGTAAAAATCAAAATTTTAGGTAAAGAACATGAGTATACTGTTGTCGGTGAAGTGGAAGCTGATCCGCTCAATGGTAGGATCTCGGATATTTCTCCAATTGGTAAGGCCTTAATGGGTAAAAAAGTTGGTGATAAATATACATTACCAAATGGTAATGAGGGTGAAATTCTAGCTATCTCCTAATTCTTTAAAAAAATAACGCAGAAGGCGTTATTTTTTATTATTAGAAGATATTTTTAAAGAACTAGAAGCCTAGAACATACATAAAATAAAAGGCAAGACCATTTTTTATCATATGTAAGAGAATACTGGCGTAAATAGTGCCGGTGAATTCACGGAGTCCACAGAGAAATAGGCTGAGGGCAAAAACGTTTACTCCAACATTCCACTGACCATGCATGGCGCCAAAAAGAATAGAAACGATTAAGATGGCCGGGACAAGACTAACTTTTTTTCGGATTTTGCCATAGAGCCAACCGCGGAAGATGAGCTCCTCAAAAATAGGGGCAAGAACAACAAGTGAGATGAAAGCGAAAATTCGATCAAAGCCGACGAGGTAACGTGAAAAACCAACATCTTGGACTTGGTTGACTTGGAACCATGAGAAATTTTTGAAAAGTTCAAGTAGGAGGTATGAAATAAAAGTGTATCCGACAAAGGTAATTAAGCTGAGAGTAATATCGAGGAAGGTTGGAAGGCCGATTACTCCGAGGTCTTTTTTATCGACTTGCCATAATCTTATAAATTTTTTCAAGGGATTTGATTTTGTATTTGGCTTATCATTTGTTTTGTGACTCCTTAATACCAACTTTGGCAGACCAGCCAGGATTGTAAAGGCGAGTATATAAGCAAGGGCAGTATAGGTTGTCATCATGACGGGTGTCTTAAATGTGGCTGGGCCGAGGGTGAAAATCATGGCATAACCAATAATAATCTCGCTGGCAAAGGATGTGAGATAGGTTGAAATAAGATAAATGAAAACCAGTGGGAGGCTTTTTAGGTTTGTGAGAAAACCCCTGAATCCTTTTTCTTTTCTAGTGGTTTTATAATTTAGTTGTTCCATAATTCTATTTAGTGATCTTGATAATATCAAGAATAGTAATTAATACACTGAGAGCAATCAAAGCGAGAAAAGCACGTCCAACGATCTTTTCTTCGGTTTGCTTTTTGAGTTTTTTGCCACGTAA
>CAUUKK010000036.1:0-6129 GCA_963545805.1 uncultured Candidatus Saccharibacteria bacterium | reverse complement strand
ATTATTGGCAACGCCATTATGTTGCTGGATACCGATAAGTATAGTACCGTCACTTATTCCATGGACCTCGTAAGGATAATTCCAAAAATTAATCGCTTTACACTCTACGCTATATTAAGTTCAAAAGACTTCAAAAATTATGCCCTCGGCTATAAATCCGGAACCACCGTTCTTCATTTGAATAAAAAATGTCTATCCGAATATGAAATAGCTTTGCCAGATGAGAAATCATTGGATGTTTTTGGTGCGACCATAGAAAAAGCTTGTAAAAAGATAGCTATTAATTTCACAGAAAATAGATGTTTAAGTCAAATACGAGACTCTCTTCTCCAGAAACTTATGTCTGGCGATATTAACTTAGATAAGGTTATGAATGAGTAAAAGGGGCCAAATAAAAACTATAAATATTATCGCCGAAAATCGATATGGTAAGACTATTTATGCTGAGTCTGTATGTTATGATTCTAAAAAGTATAAAAAACTTGAAGATATTAGTGAGTATATTAAAAAGAAGTTGAAGTGGCCTGATTGTGTAATATGTAAATATGATAAATATACACAGCAATCTATGTTAGTCTGTGACGCTATTTCTAAAAATGGAAGTATTAACTGGTTATTGCCTTTTTGGGAAATCGATATAAAAGACGCTTTTGGAAAGACATCTGACGATATGATTTCAGTTATTGCCGTATGTTTTGAATGGGCGCCGGGTTTAGGTGCTGGCCCGGATACGATATTGGCACTCATAGAGTTTTTGAAAGCATTCATAGAGTTTTTGAAAATTCTTGGTTATTTATTCTTCGCCGTATACTATTTCTTTTTTCCATATAAACTACTTCTAAAAAAATATAAAGTTAATGAGACATTTGTTAAGGACACAATAAAAATACGAACGGAATGGGATAAAGGTTTTATCTCAATTGACAATTTCCGATATAAGAATGTAATTGAGTATTCTATAATGAAAAAACTTGGATATAAAAAAGTAGGTGACAAGTGGGTAATTAATGGTATAGAAAGACTAAAATATCCATTTGGAATAACAGCAGAAGATAGTGTTGAGTAGGGGTTATTGTGTCATTTTCATTTTTCATAAATATGGAGCCATTATTGATAAGCATAGCTGAGGATAACATATCTAGGATGTGGGAAAATATGGAAGACGATACTATCTTAGGATTTCTGGACCATTCAAGAATTGAGGATAATTTTAGATATGGCTTCATTGCGATTACGGCTATTGTGAATTTTGTAGAAAGTTTTTTAAATACAATTATACGAGATTGTATATATAGTAGAAGTAGTTTCGGCTCTAAGGGATATACAGAAAAAGAGGAATCTATAGATATTGAAGATAGGGATAAAAAACTCAAGCAGAATATAGTTAAGAAAATTGATTTTATATGTAATTATTATGGGGTAGAGGAAAGCTCGATAAAGGGAGGTAAAGAGTTTTTTAAATTTTCTGAACTTAATAAAATTAGGAATGATTTGGTGCATTATAAAATTAAATGGGAATGTGAGGGGATCTCGATATCAGACTTTAGTTTATCTGCAAATAAGACATTTAAAAATTTTTTTTCAAAAAAATCTCTTAACAATGAACTAAAAAATGCAAAAGAGTTATGTAAGATAATAGCAATATCATCAAAATTAACAATGAATAGTTCAGCACAGTTTATTGAATGTAATGGTAGGGATGGATTGACAAGTTGTATCTTTGATAGTAATAAAATATTAATAGATCCCACAAGAAAACTTTAAGTGAGTAATAAATATGATTTTTAACGAAGACGCCTTAGAGCAAATGGTAATAAAAACCCTACAAAGCCAAGGATATGATTATCAGCCAGGCGAAGAAATCGAACGCGATTATCACGATGTGCTCCTTCTCTTCCGCTTAGAAAATGCCCTATCTAGACTTAATCCAAACCTTCAAGAAAATACTATTTCTGAAGCTATTCGTAAAATCAAAAATCTAGATCAGAACAATCTCGTCCGAAACAACCAAGAATTTAGTCGCATGCTTCACGAGGGTGTAAAAGTTCCTGAATATACCGAACATGGAGTAAACTATAAAACTGTAAAGCTAATTGACTACGATAATATCGACAATAACGAATTCCTAGTCGTCAACCAATATACGATCATTGAGCATAGCGAAAAACGCCCAGACATTATTATCTTTATCAATGGTATGCCACTTGTCGTGATCGAGCTTAAAAGTGCGACGCGTGATGAGGAAGATACGACACCAGAAGCTGCATATAATCAGCTTAACAATTACAAGAAAATCCATATTCCGAGCTTATTCTACTACAACCAAATTCTTATCGCTTCTGATGGCGTAACAGCAAGAGCAGGAACGATTACGTGTAAATGGGAACGCTTTTCAGATTGGAAGAAAACCGGTATTAATGATACTCCTGAAAACCTAAATACATTAGAGCCAATGATTCATGGCCTACTAAAGCGCGAAACTTTACTCGATATAATCGGCAACTTCATACTCTATCAAGAAGATGCCAAGATCCTGCCGGCATACCACCAGTATTATGGCGTTAAAAAGGCCATAGAACGGACTCTCGCAACCAGTGACGGCCGCATTGGGGTGTTCTGGCATACACAGGGCTCTGGTAAAAGTTTCTCGATGGTATTCTACGCTGGAAACATGATTAAACTACTCAAGAATCCGACTATCGTCGTAGTGACGGACCGTAACGACCTAGACGACCAGCTTTATGAGACATTTGCCAAATGTTCAGATTACTTGCGTCAAAAACCTGAACATATTGAAAACCGTAAGGATTTAATTGATCGCCTGGAGAATAAGCAAGTTGGCGGAATTATTTTTACTACTCTCCAAAAATTCGAAGAAGAAACCGGTCTATTATCCGATCGCGACGATATTATCATTATCGCGGACGAAGCACATCGTAGCCACTACGGCATTGACGTTACGACAAAACTCGATATGGAGAAAATGATTGCGGTTGAAAAATATGGCACTGCTAAGTATCTCCATGATGCCCTTCCAAACGCTAAATACGTTGGTTTTACTGGAACACCAATTGAGAACAAAGACCATTCTACGTTGAACGTATTTGGCAATATTATCGACGTTTACGATATGACACAAGCCATTGACGATGGTGCTACTGTCCCAATCACTTATGAAGCACGTATGGCAAAAGTCGGTCTCAATGATAAGATTCTTCAAGAAATCGATGCTTATTATGACACAATCGAAAAAGAAGGATTAGCGGACGAAGAAAAGATCGCCCGTTCAAAGCAAATGATGACGCGCATTTCACAAGTCATCGAAGATCCAGATCGTCTAGAAATGATCGTAAAGGACATTCTGAATCACTACGAAAGTCGTAAAGACCTGGTAGCTAATAAGGCTATGATTGTGGCCTATTCTCGAAATAGTGGATATACAATGTATCAGAAGATTTTAGAATTGCATCCAGACCTAAAAAATAAGGTCTACATGGTTATGACACCAAGCAATAAAGATACCGAAGAAATGGCATTAGCTATTGGCAGCAAGAATGACAAACGCGAACGCGAGCGTCTATTTAAGGATCCAAACTCTGAATTCAAGATTGTAATTGTCGTAGATATGTGGCTCACTGGCTTTGATGTTCCATGTCTCGGCACAATGTATATCGATAAGCCGATGAAAGCACATAACTTAATGCAAGCTATCGCACGTACGAACCGCGTATATAAGGACAAAGCCGGTGGTCTTATTATCGATTACATAGGACTTAAAAAGTGGCTCATGGAAGCATTAAGCACATACACGAAACGCGACCAAGGTAAAATTGTAGACACTGAACAGATTATCAAAGTACTACGCGACAAAGTTGAAATTATTCGCAACTTACTCCATGACTTCGATTATTCAAATTACGAAAGTTTGGATAATCTTGGCAAATATCAGACGCTTAATAAGGCGGCGAACTTCATATTAAAAGATGAAGACACAAAGAATAAGTTCATGCACCATAGCCGCGACATAAAGAACCTATATGCGATTTCTACCGGCTCTTTAAACCACGAAGATAGATGGGAGTCGATGTTTATCATCTCCGTACGTTCATTCATTAACAAGCTTACCTTAGTAGATGGCAAACTTGACGTAATAGAAATCAATCGCGACGTAGCGCAGATGCTACAACAAGCAATCCAGGATGACGAACTGATCCAGGTCGGAAAGATTAAACGCGGCCGCGCGCTTAGCATGCTTAGCGACCAGATACTGCAACGTCTAGCGACTATGGAGAACAAGAATATCGCAGCAGAAATCTTGAAAAAAGCTCTCAAGCAATATATTGATGAAATCGCAAAGACGAACTACGTTAAGTCGCAAAAGTTCTCGGAAAGGTTCAAGAAGATCGTAGATGCTTACAATAAGCGTACTATGGTTACAGATGTTGAAAAGATTATCGAAGGTATGATTGTGTTGAAACAGGATGTAGATAAAGAACTTATCCGCACCAATGATTTTGATTTATCGCCAGAAGAAATCGCTTTCTTTGATGCACTCGGCGACGATTCGGAAGTACGAGAACTGATGAAAGATGAAACACTTGTCCAAATCGCAAAAGAATTGGTTGAAACCGTGAATAATAACATGACTGTCGACTGGGATATTAAGCGTAGCTCACAAGCTCATATGCGCATGCAGATTAAACGCCTACTCATCAAATATAATTATCCGCCAAACAAGAGTGCAAAGGCTGTAGAAACCGTTGTAAAGCAGGCCGAATTAAAGTGTCAAGAAAAGGAAGACTAGAAAAAAATGAGTCTTAAAACTAAGGATACCTACGAATTAGAGTTCGCGATAGATGCCAAGAGTGAACTCAAAGCTTTAAATATTCTTGCAGATGTATTTGGCGAGAATATTAAGCAAATACCACTTTCAGAATTTGCTAAACGGGATAGCCTCGTATTTATTACGCATCGCTTCACCATGGAAGAATTATCGGATGATAATTATAAAAAACTATTGGGTGAAAAGTCTATCCTAATAATTAAAGACGAATTATCTGTTGAGCGTGCTGCAAAACTTCTTAAAATATGCATTCCTGTGGAAACTGCACTTAAGAGGCTATTGATCTATGTTTGGTCTGAAATAGTGACCGCCCTAAAAGGAAAACATGATAAAAAGACCAAAATTGAGATTTGCACAGAGATAAATAAACAATATTTAGGTGAATTACTAAAACTATTAGAGGAAGATTTATCGTCTACGAAACGAGAGAGTCTTTTTGTTAATGACGGCAACATTCTTTTTGAGATCATAAATAACTCAGAAAATTTCGCGGATTTTAAACAAAAATTAGCCCCGTACGCAACACCAAAAACTGTTTGGGAACAGGTAAATATAATGCTTAAGAATCCCACAGAATATTCTCATATCAGTGGACAGTTAAATAAATTAAAAGAACTGCGCGACATGGCCGCGCATCACCATATAATTCTTCAAAAAGATTTAAAAAATGCAGAAAAATATTCAGAGCACGTTCTTTCTATAATAGGCAATGTGAGAAATGATTATTATGAAAAACTTTCAAAATCAATTCAAGCGCTTACGAAGACTATGGAGGAATCCTTCAGGGAATTTCCATTAGAAGCAATTAATAAGGTAGTTTCCGAAAATACTGCTATCTTATCTAACACTCTTAATAGGGTTATTCCTAAAATGGTTGAAATTTCTCAGATTAAAAAGACGCTGACCGTTCTGAATGAGTACGCTAAACAAATAGACTGGAACGCTATTTATAATGAAATAAAGTCAAATAGCTCAGAGATGAAAGAGGTTTTAAAAAGATTTGATAATAATGATGCGAATAATGTAATAAAAGAAATGCAGAAAGAAATAGACGAATAAAATAATAATAGAAAATTAAAAAACAGTATTTAATTTTGTAGATCTATAGTTCAAATAAAATCCACCCCGTTATTTACGGGCTTATGTTAGGTAAATATTTTGAAAAATATTTTGATAAATAACTAAGATTATAGAATATAAAAAAATAACCTCACATCCGTGAAGCTATCATATAATTTCAAACTGGTGAGCCGGGTGGGACTCGAACCCACGACACCAAGCTTAAG
>CAUUKK010000035.1:0-6231 GCA_963545805.1 uncultured Candidatus Saccharibacteria bacterium | reverse complement strand
CGTTTGCACGAGGAGCGACGCCGTAGTTGGCGCCAATGCTAATCCTAGCGCCGAGAAAACCGACACCGCCTTGGGAGGATTCGATATAGCTATGAATAGAGGTATTGAAATTATATGGGGTGTAAACGGAAGATTTCTTTTCGGTTTGGCCGAGGTTTTGCGTGGTAGTACCAACATGACTGTCTGGATATTCTTTTTTCCAGTGGGTCACATATATATATTCTTTTTTTCGTCTTAAACAACCTCTTTCTGATTCATGAACACAGTAAGATCTTCCAGTTGGAACCTTAACCTCATAAGTACTATTTCCCTGTGAACCCCAAGATGCACCACCACCTCTGGCATCGCCTGCAGAATCAAAACTATTATACGAATGATGATGAACATTTTCCGCACCATCTCTACCAGACCAAGTAGTATATTCGTTATACCAAGCACGAAGATTGTCATAACGAATACCTTGAGAAATTACCGTACCGACTTCGGTAGTGGAACCGGTTTTATCGGCAGAATTACAACCGTGCTGATAATCGATAAAGCCTGGGATTTGATAGCCAACAGTGAGCTTTGGCGCGTACATGCGATAATAATTGGTTTGACAACCATATTCAGAAGAGGCGTTTTGGGTTGGCGAATAAGCAGTGAAGCCATAATCACTAGTTTCCAGTCCATTACCACTAAATGGACGCTTATTTCCGCGGCCGATTGAGTGATAATTTCCATCATGAACCGGAGAGTCGCCGAATAAATATTGATTATTCTCTGAACCATTCTTCTGGGCAAAGATTTGGAAGTTGCTTTCGCCTGGCGGATCTGCGCTACTCACGTGAGCGCTCCCAGTCTGGATACCAACCTGTTGAATCGGAAAACAGAAAGTTTCATAGAATTGGACACGATCGCCTGGCTTGGCGAAGACGTAGTTTTTACCCTGGAAGTTTTTCTGCCAAGAATTATGGCCGAGAGTACCAGAGTAGGAGTGATTTACTACGCCGGTGTCAGCGGAAGTGTTCCCTTTGTAGTAGGCGCCAAAGGTGCCTGGGATTTGAGAACAGGTGGTTTGAGCGGTAATAGGTGGCTTGGTTTTATCAGATTCGTCTTCTTTTTTGATGGGATCAATAGTTTGGCGACTACAGAACCAGGAAACATCATGGGTTTGCCATTGAGCTTCGTATTCTGCGGAGAATTGATTATAGGCACTACCATTATAGTCGTTCTGCGTTTCAGCCTCGCCTTTTAGTCCATCAATGCGCGTACCACTGTGATATACACCACCCTTAAAGCGTTCGGAGTATTTTTGGGGAAACATAATACCGCCGGTACTACGAAAGCCATTAGCGATTTTTTGATAAAGCGGATATCCAAAAACGTAAACTCCACGAGAATTTTTGCAGGACATCCTAGTATTTGGGTTCACCCCTGGCATTAATGAATTATCTACCGGAAACCCAGGTCTTCTATTGTTTAAAAGGTCTCGAAAGGTAAAAGTATCCCTCTTTTCATCTGAAACTCCATTTGCCTCAAAATCATAATAAAACCATGCTAAACCGCTGTATTCACCGTTTCTTTTTGTATAACAAGTGCCACCGACTTTGCATTTTTTAAGATCACCCGCATCATTACCATGAGTAACATCATGCTTTGTATTGCCATACGCGTTATGATTTATGATTAAAAATGACATTAAAAAAATTACTGTCACCACTATTGTAGTTTTCACATATTTAATCATTACGCCTCCTATAATGCTTATAGTATAACATATCTCACATATCGATATATATAAAAAACCACCCAATAAAATTGGATGGTTTTTGAATAGAGGTTTTACCAAAGAAGTCTCGTTCCACTATGGAAGTCGATGAAGCCATAATTTTTGATTTCCTTATGCAGCTGACCAAATGGCTTAGTGGCTGTAAACTGCATCATGGTTCTCAAATTATCGAGTTGATCAGTAGAAATATATAATACTTCATTCTGATTATCACGATATAAACGTACGTTTGTAACGTTACGCTTTAGAGAAAAGAAAGCTTCACTATAAACATGTTTCAATTTTCCTTCAGCACGAGCCTTTGCCTGAAACTCATACTTTTGCTTTGGATAAAAGATATCCCACATACCAACACCAGCATCAAAATCTGTTGGCAGAATCACAGTCATAGCTTGACAATATGTGAGTTCAGGGTTCGAGAATACAGGAGTTTCAAGTTGGATACGCAATCCAAATTGATCAGTTCTTTTGGACTCAAAAACTACGATCTTATCTGGGATGATATCACGATATCCATCAACTTCCGGGCTCTCAGTCACCTCACGCTCCCAACCTTCTGGGTTCGCATATAATGGCTCAAGAGAACGAAGCCCCTCAACCCCATATTGCTTGCCCATGCCACTTGAATTGGGTCGCCCCTCTTCAATAATATGGCCGGTATCTTCGGCCCACTGATAATACATCAGTTGACCATTATCAAATCTTTGATAAAGATGCCAGTCGGTAGCATCAAAGGTCTTATTCTCAGCCTTTAATTGCTGTGCTGGGAACTGGTATTTACTAGTGTCATACTGCACGTTTTGAACATCCGTGTTCGTTGTGCTAGTATTGTCACTAGACTGAGTAACGCCTTGATTAGCGCTAGGCTTCAAGCCTAATACACCAGCCTCAGCTTCGGTTGCAAAAACATTCGTAGCAAAAGCTACTACGGCCAACATAGTAACGAAAATAGTTTTTTTCATAATAATACCTCTTTCTGAATGAACTACTCTGGCCTATCCAGAGCAGTAACATGAGTTTCTCTCTGAATATCAGAATCTGGTTGCATTATATAACATTTATGGTTAAATGTCAATTATAACCCTGAGTTAACACCTCAAGTGCAACACCTTGAGAAGTTATAATAGAGAGTCGTATTATAATAAGATTTAGCTCCGTATTTTACGAACTGTTGCAATATAATAAGAGTATGATAATCTATGACTCATCTTCGGAAACTGTTTTCGGACCATGCGACCTTAAGCTCGATGTAAAACCAGATAAATGTCTCTTGATCTTCGACGATGAAATCTGGGAAGATTATGTTTTGACGAATAAAAATCTTGCAACTTTTTCTGTTAAGAACACTTATGGCAGAATTTTAACACCTACCGCTACCTCGATATGAATGAAGAAAAAATTCTCTTAGTTTATCCTACGATTGGCGCAGCTGGAAGTGTTTGCGATATGGAACTTTTAATCGCCAGTGGTATAAAAAAGTTTGTTGCTTTCGGTACCTGTGGTCGACTGGACAAAAATATTGCAAAAAATACGATTATTCTTCCCACCGCTGCATATCGCGAAGAAGGGACTAGTTATCACTATCTGCCAGATTCAGATGAAATTGAGGTAGACCAGTCGCTTTTGCTGAAGGCGAAATCAGTTTTTAATAAAACTACTTTAACTGTAGTAGAAGGTAGAATCTGGACCACGGATGCTGTTTATCGTGAAACTTATGGTAAAGTAAAATTAATGCAGGAGCGTGACTGCCTCGGAGTCGATATGGAATTCTCCGCTCTGCTTGCACTAGCAAAATATCAAGACGTAAAGTTCTTTCAATTTTTGATTGGTGATGATGCCGTGGGCGGCGAAATAGTTTCTCCACTTGAGCGAAACAATCAAGAGATTTTTAATGCCGCTATTTCCTTATTGCTCAATATTTAATAATGATCGGCAACGAATACTCTGAATTAACTCTTTAGGTGCAAAACTACCGAATAAGCCATAGTGCCTCCATATGTTGTCTTATTTGATATGGCTTAACTATTGACGTATCATATTTTTTATGTCAATATATGGATATATTTGTATAACAAGTATATATACCGAATAAGCACATTAAAACATTTAGTTTTTCGACATCACTTGGATGTTTTATTTTTGCTTTTTCGAAAAATAAAAAAGGAGTATTACTATGTTTAATTACGAAAAAAATGCAGCAAATTCTTCACAATCAGAACAACCCCGAATCGGTTGTAACTGGTACCTTGAATCATTGAATAGTGATGAGGACTTAAACGACAATATTCAGAAGCGACTTGGTATTTTTAGAAAACGTGGAACGCCTGAAATGGATTTTCCTGACTATACCGTAGTAAAATATTATAAAATTTGCGGCAAAGAAATGAAACATGTTAATAAGGAATTTTTTCTAGTCAAATTAGAGAAAATTAAAATGCCAAAAGCTAAGAAAAGAAAACTCTTGATTGATTATTTTAATCAGATCCTTGATGAAATTGATGGTGTCACCATGACGGTAATTGAGCGAGCGGCTAATGATAAGGTTTACTGCGCCACTTCTAAGTCTGGTAAGAAATACTACCTGTACGAAGAATTTAATATCTACAATTATCCTGAAGATGACGAAGATGAAGATGAAGAGTATGATGATTAACTAAATGTTTACCGAACCCTGCTATGACGGCGGGGTTCTTTTTTTGTTAAAAAAATAACCCCGATTTTTGGTCGTGGTTATTTTTGATTTCGAGATTTATTTCGAGATTAATTTCGAGCTTTACTTAGAATTTTCCTGCACGAGGAAGTTCAAGGTTTTCTCGATAGTGAGACGGTTTTTAATGTCTTGGCGAACATTAGGATTCTTCAAGCTTTCGAGAGCTTCTTTGGATTTCTTGTAAACCTCTTTAAGCTCGTTAATCTTGGCCTCGACAATCTCGTCTTCGACTTCGATTTTTTGGTCACGAGCCAGAATTTGGAGTACGAGAGAAGCCTTAACACGCTTTTCCGCGAGGGTCTTAACTTCTTTCATCCATTCCTCTTCAGTCTGGCCGCTTTGCTTGAGGTAATCTTCGAGAGTAAAACCCTGAGCCTTAGCATTTTGCTCCATATCTTGGCGAATGAAGTGGATTTGATCTTTGATTAGGATAGCAGGAGCTTCGACCTTGCTAGATTTCACGAGAGCTTCGACGAGGTCATCCTTAAACTTCTCGTCAGCCTTGACACGGTTCTGCTCGGTGAGATTTTTCTCAATATCAGCCTTCAAAGCATCAAAAGTTTCGAACGGACCACATTTTTTGGCAAATTCGTCATCGAGTTCTGGTAATTTAAATTCATTGATTTGCTTAACCAAAACATTAAAGACAGTCTTCTTGCCGGCAAGATTTTCCGCGTGATAATCTTTAGGGAAGGTAAGTTCGAGATCGAAACGATCGCCGGTTTCGTGACCAACGATTCCCTCTTCAAAACCTGGAATAAAGGCATGAGAACCAAGCTTTAACTTGAAATCTTTAGCGGCGCCACCTTCGAATTTTACGCCATCAAGTGAACCTTCGAAGTCAATTACTACTTCGTCACCCATTTTAGCGGCACGTTTGACTGGAGCTTTTTCCGCATAAGCCTCACGCACACGAGCGATCACATCCATCACGTCAGCTTCTTTGACAGCGATGTCTTCACGTTTGACTTTCAATTTCTTAAAATCACCGAGTTTAATGTCTGGCAAAATATCAGCCTCAGCTTTGTATTCAAGAGTCTCATCAGGGACAAATTTGGTAATTTCCACATTAGGAATCATCAATGGAGCCTTCTTAGCCTCAGAAAAAGCTAGCGGCACGGTGCGACGAACAGCAATGTCGGCAGTGGTAGAAGCGAGGTCATTAGGATTGATATGCTTTTCAGCAATTTCGGCAGGAACCTTACCCTTACGGAAGCCTTGAACATTAACTTCTTTAGCAAGACGAGCCACAGCCTGTTCTTTGGCAGCCTGCAAATCGTTCTTATCTAGAGTAACGGTAATTTCCACCTTGGTCTCAGATATATTCTTTGTAGTAACTTTCATGGCTTAATTATAACATATCGAGAGATAGTTATATTTACAACATTTGCTGTGGAAAACCACAAGCTTAATACTCGATAAAACCGATCAATGGCGCTTCACGCAAATGGCGAACAAAATTAGTAAGCGTAGCGCCTTGTTTGACCCCTGGAGACATAATACCGTCCGGATCAAAGGCCTGACGAATTTGATGATAAAATTCTTTAATTTCCTGATCAGTCCGCGCGCTGGTAATTACACTTAAGGTGCGACCTTCGGCAAAACCACCAGAGAGCGAGCCTCCCACTTCGTAGACATTCTTAGCGTACGACTGTAAAAAGAAAATGAGATTTTTGCGGTTCAAAATATCTGTGAGATCGAATTCCGGGCGAATAGAATAGAGGTCGGTGAGGAGCGAGCCAAAAACTGG
>CAUUKK010000034.1:0-6401 GCA_963545805.1 uncultured Candidatus Saccharibacteria bacterium | reverse complement strand
CCCCAATCCTAGCATAAAAATCTTCAAAATACTGGTAACTGGCTTTTCTTCCCCAAAAATAAATCTTGGCTAGCTCCAATTCTTCTTCAATCTCAGCATTCCCCCCATTCTCAAGCGACTCCTCGAGCTCAGCAATCACCGATTCCCCCGCTTCCGCGATTTTATAAATCAACTTATTAATTTCAATGATTTTTTGCTTCGCCGCTTCATCTTCCTCGTAAGCCGTCGACCCTTCCACATAGGTTCTTGATAAAAGTTCTGCTTTTTCAGTCGTCGTCATTACTTCCAAGATTTCATCTCGGTGTTTAAGTAGCGCATACATATTCTTTGCTACATGAAGCCCCACATCTCCACCAAAATTAGCACGCACCACATTTCCCCCAGCAAATTCCACAATTCGGGAAATCGCATCACCCACCATCGAGGTATACAAATGCCCCACGTGAAGAATTTTAAAAGGATTTGGATCAGAGAATTCACATATCACCGTCTTATTCAAATATTCATCTCGTGATATATTCTTTAAAAAGTCTTTCTGGTATTTTTCAATTTCAGTTACATAAAACCCGTCACTAAGTTTAATATTGATAAACCCAGGTCTTGCAATTTCAATATTTGAAATTACCTCTCCAGAAGCCTCATCGAGTTCTAGGGTTTTTTCACGAATCTCCTCAGCCACCTCAAATGGATTCCGTTTTAAACTTTTCACCAAACTCATTGCCACATTTGATGCAAAATCCGCACCCGTTTCCTTCGGAGCCTCAACTAAATTTATTTCAGCCTTAACATCATACAGCGCTAAGATCGCCGCCCCTAATAACTCTCTGATTTTTTCCATACCTATATTTTAACACACAAAAACTTACCCCTAGAAATTTACCAGATTAAGCAATCAGCTATGTTTAGTTTGACGCCAACGTGTCCATGAATGATTGAAATAGAGGATGTACGTTTAGTGGTCGAGATTTTAGTTCAGGATGAGCCTGTGTGGCCTGGAAGAATTTACAATCTGGAGCCTCCACAAATTCTACCAATTTACCATTAGGAGATGTTCCAGACACTTTAATCCCTCCTTTTTCAATTTCCTTCAAGAATTTCTGATTCACTTCAAAGCGATGACGATGTCTCTCCACAATTTCCTCTGCCCCATAGATTTCCGCAGTCTTGCTTCTCTTCACTAACTTCGCCTTGTAATCGCCAAGCCTCATCGTTCCCCCAGTCGATTCTTTCCCCTTCTGGTCATCCATAATGTAAATTACATTAGTTTTAGATTCTGGATCAAATTCTTCAGAAGTCGCGCCCTCGAGTCCTGCCCGCCTTGCAGCCGCAATACATGCCACCTGCATCCCTAAACAGAGTCCAAGATAAGGTTTATCATTCGCTAAAGCAAACTCCGCGGCCTTAATTTTTCCTTCAACGCCACGCACCCCAAACCCTCCAGGCACAACTAGTCCATCTACTGCTGCAAAATCTTTATCTTCTGCCTTTTCGGCATTGATCCACTTAATCTCAAGATTTACCCCACTCCAGGCTGCTGCCGCTTTTAACGCCTCCGTCACACAGATATAGGTATCCTCGTTCCCCACATACTTAGCTACAAGTCCCACCTTCACAGTCTTCTCATACTTTTCAGCTCGTCGTTTCGAAAATTCCAACCATTTTGTCATATCAGGCTCAGTGTCATCCCCCACAAAATCATTCAAAATCTCAAGTACACCAGATTTTAAAACGTTGAAAGGTACATCATAGACTGAATCAATATCTGGTAAATTCAATACCGCCGCCTCTGAAATTCCTGAAAAATGCGCAATCTTCTCGCAAATCTCTCTTGGTGCCGGTTTTTCCGTGCGACAAACCACTACATCTGGAATAATTCCAAAACCCCTTAAATCCTTCAATGCATTCTGTGCTGGTTTTGTTTTTAATTCCTTCGAAGTATTAATCCAAGGCACATATACTACATCTACATACAAGCAGTTTCGGCGGCCAACTTTATTCGCAAACAACCTAATCGCCTCGATGAATGACAATCCTTCGTAATCACCCACCGTACCACCAACTTCCACAATATGAATATCCGAATCAAGCGAAGCCTTCATAATCTTCTCTTGCACCAAATTTGTAAAGTGTGGCACTAATTGTACTGTTTTTCCGTGAAAACCGCCTGCTCGCTCTTTTTCGATTAACTCCTTAAAAATAGATCCTGATAAAGTAATCGAATAACGATTAGTTTCAAAATCCAAGAATCGTTCATAATGTCCAAGATCAAGATCCGTCTCCACCCCATCATGTGTTACATAGCATTCACCATGCTCCACTGGATTCAAAAGCCCCGCATCCACGTTAAGATATGGATCACACTTCTGCATCGTCACCTTATAATCTTTAGCCTTTAAAATCGCCCCCATCGAAGCGGCCGTAATTCCCTTACCCACACCAGAAAGCACGCCGCCCGTCACAAAAATATATTTACACGGCTTACCGCTATTTTTTCTTGTCTCCTCTTTTTTTGTTTCCATATTTTTATTTACCATGGGACACCTCTCCTTTCGCCCACGCCTTAACTTTTTTAAAACAAGATTCACCTCTGAATCAATACCCTCATTTTAGCATAAACATTAAAAATAGCTAGCGTTATGCTAGCTATTCTCTAAGGCTTCTTAATTGAAAAAACTTCCCCACAATTTGCACAATGAAAATCGTATTTTTCACTTGAAGCAAAATACCCCATTATCGCTCCTACAAGCCCCATCATCATTTTTCCAAAAATCATTCTCTCCGCCGTCGAACTCCCACTCTTTCCCATCGGCGTCACGTTTAGACTTCCACATCTTGGGCAAGTTACCCTATTCGATGTTACAAACTGTGCACACATGAAAAACCTTTCTTAAAAGATTATATCACACCTAAAATCGCCCCTAACTCTTCCTTTATTTCTTTATTAGAGTTTTATCCTTCAATTGATATACCACATCTGCCGCCTTCGCCACTCTATCACTATGTGTCACCACAATTACACATTTATTATCTTTATGTGCCACATCTTTTAAGATCTGAATAATCTCTTCCGTTGTCTCTTCATCCAAATTCCCCGTTGGTTCGTCCGCAAGCACAATCGGAGCACTTGAAACTAATGCCCTTCCAATCGCCACACGTTGTTGTTGACCACCAGAAAGATGCATGATATTTCGGCCTGCCATTCCTTTTTCTAGTCCCATCCGCTCCAAAATCTCACCATCTGCTTTCGAATTCACCAATTTTAAGTTTTCTAACGGCGTTAAATAGTCAATCAAATTATAATTTTGAAACACCAAAGCAATATTATGCTTTCTATGATATGAATAACCCATTGCAGCAATATCAATCTTATCTACCAAAATCTCACCCGCCGTTGGAGTATCCAACCCTGCGAGTAACCCCAAAAATGTTGATTTTCCGGAGCCTGACTTTCCTACCACTGCGTAAAATTTCCCCTTCTCAAACTCCACACTTGTTGGCTTTAATACCTGTACTCCCGTATTTTCATAAGTAAATTCCACCTTATTCATTTTCAAAATTGACATATTTCCTCCTATTTCATCTTCGTTAAAATTGCTTTAGGTTTTAATCTCATCACTGATACCGAGGCTCCACCCACCGCCAAAAGAATCACCGCCCCACCACACATATATACTCCGAGATAGTCTAGCAAATCCAACTGTTTTCGGCCTAAAGCCACATCCGTCGTATTTCCCGACTGATCAGGGTTCGCTTCACTCATAATCTTTTCTGTCAAAGCTCCAGCTGATAAATTTCCTAGAAAAATTGCCGGACCAAAACAAAGTGTTGCTATAATGATTAGCTCAATCAACATCTGCCAGAAAATATTCGCCTTTGTTTTACCAATTGCAAGTAGCGTACCAATCTCATGAATTCTTCCTCTAAACCAAAATAGTAGTACAAAACCTAGAACTAAAACCCCCATCACGCTCACTCCAACCAAAATCTTCGCCAACAATTTTTCAACGTTTTCTATTGTCTGATAAATCGTTTCTTTTTTTGCAAAGTTATTTTCCAGGTTCAGCTCTTTCCAATTTAGTTCCAGCTTTTTTACCGAGCCGATCACCTCATCCACTCGTTTCGGATCGTTGACCAAATATTTTACTAGCTGATATTCTAAGTTCTTTTTAAGCCGCCCCAGCGTCTTTATCCCCACCAAAAATCGGTTTTCAATCATCTCCGCCCTAAAAGTCTGTTGACTATCTTTTCCTGAAAACATCCCCACTACTTTTAGCTTGAGCTTCTTTTTGTAAAGTCCTACTTCAACTTCATCACCAACCTGAATTTGATTTAACGTGGCAAATTCCTCATGAATTAGCACCTCATTCTCCGCCCCCTCGGATATTCCTCTCCCCCTCACTATTTCATACTTTCCATTCAGGAATTCTTCAATCTCCGCACTTTCACTTATAAAACTAGCCACTAAGGTCTGCTTTTCCTCCTTATGATCAAGCGTTACGTTCGTTTCGTTGCCCTCTACTAGCTTGTAGTGAGGGACTTCCAATAATTCATCCGCTTGAAAATTCGCTTTTTGAACTCCCTGAACTTTTAAAATCTCCTGCGCCTCACTGTCTTTAATTAGTCCCCTCCCCGCCCTTAACGTAAATCCTGCGTGAAAATTCCTGTTCAAAGTTTTCTTTAATTCATTAATCGATTTTCTTACCACTGCGCCTGAGATTAAAGCCGCGAATATTAGACACATAATAAGCAGCAATGTTAAACTTCTTGCCCATTTTCGTCTCACCGCCAACCAAGCACGCCAAGCCACTTCCATTTCCTACTCCATTTCCATCAATAGTTTCTTTGGCTTCAGTTTTAAGATTGGTGTTGCTGCAATTAATACTGAAACAATAATTACTATTATTCCAAAAATTCCTGTACCAACTAACAACTTAGGTTCAACCTTCACCTCAATATGATCGATTGTCTTTGTTGACACTGAAGAATCAGCATCTGCACCAAAGTTTCCCCCTCGCAAAGATTGATTAATCTCCTTAGTTGTATTTTTTGATGCTTGAGCCACTAAGTCATTCCCGATATTCTGCGCCACTGCCCTTGATGTAAAATATGACAGTCCAAAACTCACCACAAAAATCATTAAAATCTCTAAACAAAACTGCAGGACAATCTTTGTTTTAGAAACACCAATTGCGAGCAAGACTCCGACCTCTTTTCTTCTTTCATTGATCCATAGGAATAACACCAGTGCCAATACCCCAACTCCAATCACCATACCAAGTACCATCACACCAAATACTAATCCATAGATTCCACTCAACGTACTTGTGATACCCGCAAGTTCTTGTTCACTTTTAGTCAGCTGATACATCTTCCAGTCTACTGGTAACTTTTTCGCCTGTTCCAACACCTTCCCCATCGTGCTAATATCTTTTGCGAAGAATGTTACATTCTGGTAAATTTCATTATCCAAATTCACCTTATTCACTTTTCTAGTGGTTGCAAGATCTGTATAGAAAATATTCTCAAATAACTCTGAACGCACCGCCGCCTTTCGTGAATTTTTACCACTAAAGATTCCTACAATCTCCACTTCTGCCGACTCACGGGATTTCTGTAGATTATCTGGATCATACGGATTGGCCTGAACTTTTAATTTACTTCCTATTTTTAAATTATTTTGTTTTGCAAAATCCTCATGCACCAACACTTTAAATTTATCATTTTCCGTAATATGTCTACCGGCAACCAATTTAAATGTTTCTGTACGAAATTTAAGCTCATGTGCCGAATCATTTACCCCCATAAAGTTCACTGCTTCGCCATACTCTTTTTCTTTTTTCGCGTCATAATCTGAAGCTCCGCCCGGCAGCCTAATTTGCTTTGCATTTTTCAAATCCACCAAAGCGTCCATTCTTCTCACGCTACCAGTCACGCCGTCAAGCTTTGCAATCTGCTCAATGTCTTTATTTTTTACCGTACCCGCCCCTCTCGGTGTCCCCATATTATATCTAGCATTATTTTCCAGCACAAAAGCACTTTGCACCTTCTTTCCGATCTCGCTTGCCGCCTGGTCGGTAGCATTTTTAATTGCTAGTCCACTTAAAATCACTGAGGAAATCAAAATCAAAATCACCGTCATGATCAAAGTTTTCATTTTTTTACGTGTGATAAAATACCACGCTCTTTGTATTACTTCCATATTCTTCCTTTCTTCATTAAAATATCATTCCAATGTGAAATTAATATGAAATAAAAATAAGAACCCTAACCGTGTTCTTATTTCTTATCAGTAATTATCCTAAAAATGCTTCAAGTTTTTTCTTTAATTCATTACCATCAATTTCCGCCAAACGACCACCGGCCAACCATTCTTCATTGGTAATATCAATCAAGCCAAGCTG
>CAUUKK010000033.1:0-6615 GCA_963545805.1 uncultured Candidatus Saccharibacteria bacterium | reverse complement strand
TGTCTTCATGATAATGAATCGAATTGCCATGACATGAACAATTTCGAGTCCGCGAAACAGAAAATCGAAGAGGAAGATTGAGAGAAAGACGGTTAGATAGGATGTGATGGTGAATAGGAAGTTATGCCCTAGTATGGGAAAGAAAAAGCTGAGAATGATTATTAGGAGGAACCCAATTCCACCAAGAAGAAGACGGGCCAGAAGGGTGTCGGCCATGATTTGTTGGATTTTATTTGTGTCATTCTTGATTTTGGCAATTTCTTTAGTAGCAGAGAGCATGAAACCGAAATCCAAAAAGATTTGTAAAAAATTCATGACGGTTTTGATAAAGGTCAGGTTGCCGTAGGTTTCAACCGAGAGTCGGCGAGTAAGAATGGGGAGGATGAGGAATGGAAAAACCATTTTGGCTAGTTGGAAGATGGCAAGCCAAAAGGTATTTTTCTTTACTTGGCTGAGTTTAATCATTGTTCCCTTTTTTAGTGACTAGCATGGTGGTAATGAAGAGCCAGATTGCATAAAAGCTAAGTGATTCGAACTGGAGATAAAGATAGAAGATAATGAGAAGATAGTGATAGCGAAAGGCGAGTCTGGAATTTTTAGCAAGATATATTAGATAAAAGATAAAGAGAAAAAGAGCTATGACGCCGAATTCACTAATTATACGTGTATATAGGCAGTATGAAACGCTATCGTCATGATAGTTTGGATTTTCTAGATCGTTGACTTCTTTTAAATAGGTGCTTTTATAGTCTTTTTTTGCTTGAGCATGACCGAGACGGACGGGATAAATAGAATTACCAAGGCCGAAACCAGTAAGAGAACCGAGCGGAGATTTGGTATAACCGAAGAGACTGGCCTTAATGCGAAAAACGCGACTAGCAAATGAACCATCTGAATTGACTCCAGATTGTCTGGCTAAGAGGAGGCATTCTTCGGTATTTTGATTTTCTTCTTGAGTACAATCAATGGTGGTTTCGGGGTTAGCTCCAAGAAAACCAAAAAAGATTTTATGGAAACGTCCGTTAACGGCTGAAATAGTTGTAAGAAAAATGAGAAAAGCCACAAAAGTGAGGGGGAGAAAAAGTTTATCTTTAACTTTCGGTAGATAGAGTGCCGCTAAAATGACTAAAATGATTAAAATATCAAGAATAATGCGAACGCCGGCGCCAAAAAGGATGGCGGAATAAGCGTATAGAACAATTAAAAATAACAAATCCTTGCGACGAGTCAGCCAGAAGAGGGGGAGTAGAATACCAAAAAGATGCATGCCGATAAATGATGGTTCGGTGAAGAAGAATTGCACGCGGTTTTTGGCGAGATAGTTGCGTTTGAAGATTAAATTAAAAAGATTTGTGACCGATGTTAGGTGATATTTAATAGCAAAATATTCGAGTAGGCCGATAATGAGACTGACGAGATAAGCAATAATAATGATAGAAGCAAGACGGTTAAGTTGTTTTTTGAGATCCGATTTTTTGTGTTTTGCATAAAATTCAAGAAAACCAGTGAGACAGGCGAGGCCTAAAATGATTGGGACATAGGCAGAAAGATAATCATCTAGCCGACCTTTAAAGAACAAGCAGGTGATGGTTCCCAGGATAGTGAAGCTAGTAAAAAAAAGAAGGATGGGGCGTAGTTTAGGGAGAAATGGTTTTAAATAATAAAGATTCAAGATGGCGTATAGAAAAAGAATGAGTGGCGTAATGGTGGCCCAACCGCTGGAGGGGGCAAAGATGAAATTTTCAAAAGGCAGCGTGGCGGCAGCGAGATAAAAAAGAAAGTCAGAATTAAAGCTGGCAAGTTTTTTCAAAACATATTCGGTAATATGTAGAAATGACTTCACAGGTATATTTTACTCGATATCTTGAGATTTGACTACTTGGATGTGTTTTGTTTTACGCGGAGTCGACCGATTAGCTGAAGTATCAAGAAAAGACGGAGTTTAAAACAAAATAGAATAAAGGCTTTTGGTGGTGAGAAAAATCGTAGTGGTGCTAAGTAGATGGCGCGATAAAAAAGAGGAATATTATATAGAGCTCGCAGGGCTTTTCTTGGATGCTGATTTTTCGGATGGCAACAAAAATTCACTAGGATAAAGAAGAGGTGGGTGGCAATGAAAGCCTGAAGTGATTTTTCGAGGCGTGGAAAAAGATCGGGATACTGAAAATGAAGATAGGTGCTAATTTTTTGCAGGGCGCGATGATAATTCTCTGCGTAATCTTTGGTGAAAGAATGGACGGTAGAATGTTGGTGAACTTGATAGATATAAAGAGGTTTTTCTAAGATTCCTACTTGGTCGAAGTTTTTTAGAATTGTAAAATTGTACAGGGCATCTTCGGCCACTTTAAGGTCGGGGTCAAAAAGAGTAGTTT
The DNA here is from genome assembly GCA_963545805.1 of uncultured Candidatus Saccharibacteria bacterium. Taxonomy (GTDB): domain Bacteria; phylum Patescibacteriota; class Saccharimonadia; order Saccharimonadales; family Saccharimonadaceae; genus Nanosyncoccus. The sequence continues at coordinate 4,243 of CAUUKK010000033.1, read as the reverse complement.
TTAGACTATGATGAAAAAGTTTCATGTGGCAAAAATTATATCCAGTTTCAAGATCAAGTAGTTTTTTGAGGAAGTCGGAGGTGGGAATGATTTTATATGGGAAACTTGACGATGGAGGAAGGGCTGCTTTCTTTGCGAGAGATGTTTTTTTGTCTGAGGAATAGATGTGGCGTTGATAGGTGGAGCTGACATATTTTAGCTGATGTTCAGTTGCGAAATGATAAAGATCGGAAATAAAAGTGGGGGCGAACAGATCGTCGGCGTCAAGAAAACAAAAATATTTGCCAGAAAACTTACTAAGCCCGTGATTGCGGGTGCGACTGACTCCCTGATGGGGGAGATTAAAGAAACGTATATGACGGTTACCTTTTGTGTGATTTTTATTTTTAGTATTTCGATATTTTGCAGCATGTGATTCGCAAATTTGCTTTGATTGATCGGTTGAACCATCGTTTAGAAGAAGGATTTCAAGATTAGGATAGTCTTGACTGAGAACGGATTCGATGGTTTGCGGGAGAAAAGAGGCTGCATTATAGATAGGAATAATGACAGAGATGAGGGGACGCGAGATTACTTGTTGTTTCTGCATGATATCTAACAGCTTTTATGATATTTTTTGCCAAAGAATTTGGCAAGCAAGAAGCTAGTGATTTTGTTGCACCAGTTAACGGGTTCAGTTTCAATAATTTTGAGCTCTAAAATATTTGTTTTTTGATCGAGGTCGGGATATTTAGTATAGAGAAAGACGTCGAGAAGAAGCTCTGAGATGCGGCCAAAGAATCTAGCGTGAAACTCATCGTATTGATTGATCTCAGCTTTGGTGAGGTTTTTTTCAAGATTCATAAGGATATCGAAGAGAAAATTGCAGTATTCATTAAAGACTCCTTTTCGCATAATAAAAATATTAAACATATGTGCGGAGCGACGGATTTTGAGTCGATCAAACTCGGGAAGATATTCTGGATGGCGATCTTGGATAATTTGACGGGTTCTATTAAGCGGCCCAATATGTAAGGTATGAGCATAGTGACTATATAGACTCTCAATGTAATACTTGCGTTTTTTCGGGAGAATTATATCATATTTGATATTTTTGCCTGCGTCATAGAGAAGGGATTGTAGATAGTCTTTGGTGAGTATTTCTTTGTGGTTTATTTTTGACAGAAAACGGCGATAATGAACAAGACCGTAGAATGAATTTGGGTCTTGGTCTTTTAGTGCTTGATTTTGCCAAAGCCAATAGAGGCCGGTAAGTTCGGAGTAGTTATGATTTTTGTGGGAAATATGGGTGCCGGTGTTATCAAAAGAGAAGCTGTCAGGTAATTTTATATCTGAATGTTCGGCTTGAAAAAAATGCGAGCCAACTAATAACGGCCGGTATAACGGGTCGTCGGGCATCGTGTAAAGTTTATGAGTTGCAACGATAACCTCCAAGGTTGGGTCAGTTCCCTTTTTCATCTCCCCTATTATACCATAGAAAAATCCTCTCTAGATGAGAGGACTTTCTGAAATTATTCTAACGCTTCTTTTCTTTAACTTCGTTGCGACCGAGGTTTTTCTTGGTTTCTACGAAAACAACGTGTTTCCTTAGAATTGGGTCATATTTTCTCAAGCTGAGCTTGTCAGGGGTATTCATGGTATTCTTCTTAGTGTAATAGGCACGGATACCAGACTCTTCAGATACGAGACCAACGAGTTTGCGTTTTGTATTACTCTTCTTTGACATAATTACGGCTATTTTATCATGGAAATTAGGTTTTGTAAACTAAGTGAAGAAAAGAACTCTAGAGAAATAATGGAGAGAGGTCGGTTACTAATCGGTTGGATCGAAATCATCGGTTTGACTATCTGAATAATCAATGAATGATTCTAATCGTTGATTGTTTAAATCGTCAAACTTTTGTTCAATTTGGGTCTCATAAGCATCGAGAGATTTAAAGGGCATAAATTGGGCGGCACGCTTGGAGTGGCTAAGTGGGGGATGCGTGGGGTCTTTAAAATGAGGAAGGTAAAGAATATCTTGATAAGGATTTTTAAAAAGCTCTGTGCCTGAAGAGTGGTTTTGTTGATTAGCCGGCACGATGACCTCCTATTTGTTGGTTACGTTCACGCATGGTTGCTTCAGGTCGAAAATTCGTACCCAGCATAAGGGCATTTTTACCGAAACGTGTTTGAATGTCTAAGGTTGCCTGCTGAAGACGAAGCGCTTGTTCGGTTTCCTGTTCGGTTTTTACTGGAGAGTCAAAAAGGTTGAGCTGCGTGGCCTCAGTAGTATTGTTTTGACTAGATAAAATATGATTGGCAGTGATGCCGACACGACGGACCGTGGCGTGATTTGGCATGATTCTTTGATAGATTTCCAGTGCAGCTTGTGAAATTATTTTTGCACTACTGGTGTTCCTAGGAAGGTTTTTAGAAGCGTGAGCGAATGGAGAGCGACTAGGGTCGGAGAAGCCTAGATCGAGGATGATTTGATCGGTTAAAAGATTCTTCTCAGTTAAATCGAGAGCGAGATTGTGGGCCATTTCTTTAATAATGGTGATGGTTTCGGCGCGATTATAGGGGCGGTGTAAAACTTGTCCAGAGCAGAGGCAGTGGTTGGCGGCCTGATAGTTTTTAATATCGGAAATAGTGGTTGGTTCATAACCCCAAGCGTGGTCGATGAGTAATTCGGCGTTCACGCCAAAGGCTTTAAAGAGCTTGGCGGAGGCAGTAAGAGAATACCTGGCGAGATCGCCCATGGTGTAGATGCCAAGATTTTGAAGCCGTCTGGAATAACCTGGGCCAATCCGCCAAAAATCGGTGAGCGGAGTGTGGGTCCAAAGTTTTTCGCGGTAAGAATATTCTGTGAGTTCGGCAATACGTACGCCGTCTAAATCAGGCGGTAAATGTTTGGCGACTATATCCATGGCAACTTTGGCAAGATATAAATTTTCGCCAATACCAACAGTGGCGGTGATGCCAGTGTGCCCCAGCACATCCTTAACGATGGTGCGAGCGAGTTGATGGGCGGTCATCTGATAGGTCTGAAGGTAACTGGTCACATCAAGGAAGGCCTCATCGATAGAATAAATATGGATATCAGTGGGAGCAAGATACTCCGCATAGATGCCAAAAATAGAGGTGCTTACATCAATGTACTTTTGCATTCTGGGAGGAGCGATAATAAAAGAGTCTCTAGGTACTTTTTTATAAACTTGAAAAAGACGATCACGGCCGCCAACACCAAGAGCTTTGAGGGCGGGAGAAACGGCAAGGCAGACCGTTTTGTCGGTGCGAGTAATATCGGCAACCACTAATTTGGTGGTTAAAGGATCGAGACCGCGATCTACACATTCGACTGAGGCGTAAAAAGATTTAAGATCAATCGCAATATAAGTGCGAGAGTTGGTGTCTGCCGAGTCTTGTTTTGGTAGAGTTTGATCAAGCATTGAGTAATTCCCTGTGGATATTTAAACATAAAATGTTTGGTTGTGGTATAGGACGGCTATCTTTGACAATCTTTGAATTTATATTATAATATATCGGTATCTAGAGGCTATAGCTTCAAAAATTGTTCTTTGAAAAGGAGAAAGAGATGAGAAAAATGCACAATCGTGTCACTACGGTGACGGATCTTGAGAATGCAAATGTTATAACTAACTCAGGTAGACATCATGCCGGAGACGTCTTTGCGACGGCGATGTTGTCGATGTTGAAGAAGGTACGGGTGTTGCGCACTAAGGATCAAGTCCTAGTTCAATATGCTAAGAAGGATGGTCCGAGGGGGCTGGTGATGCTCGGTATTGGGGGAGAATTCAGAGCAGACAAAAAACGTTTTGATTATCACCAGGAGGGGTTCGAGGAGCACTATAGTGATTTTACAAAGCTCTCGACTGCGGGATTAGTCTGGCGTCACTATAGTATGGAAATCTTATCCAAGTTTGACTGCCCTTTGCAACTAATCGTGGAAGCAACGATGGATGTGAGTCATGATTTGATTCATGGTATCGATGCGAGAGATCAAGGCTGTTTAGCTAGTGGAATTGAGATGTCGGTATCAGAAACAATCAATTTATTTAATCCAAACTGGGATGATCAGGACCAGGATCCTGACGAAGCTTTCCTGCAAGCCGTTGGTTTTGCGCAAAAAATTCTTGAAAAAGAGATTAGGCGTGTGGTTTCCGTGGTAAAGGCTAAAAGTAGGATTGAGGATATGATCGCACATAACGAGGGGGATTTTTTATATTTTCCAATGTATATT
>CAUUKK010000032.1:0-6622 GCA_963545805.1 uncultured Candidatus Saccharibacteria bacterium | reverse complement strand
ACGATAGGAAGTCTGCTCCATCCATCTTAAAGAGTGCTGGCGAAAAAGTCTTTGAGGGTGTAGTTAATCGTGCTAATACTCAGACGTTCTTAAGGAACATGGGGGTCTTTGATATTTAAGATTGACTCGGTTAAGCTTGATATAAAATGCTAAGATGGTATTATAATCGTAATTAGCACTATAAACGTAAAGGTCTTTTATGCAAAAAACATCTTCAAAAATTAATCCTCAAAGAATAGCAATAGCAATTTCGGCAGGTATTGGTATACTGGCTTGTTTTATGCCTTGGGTGAGTCTCCCTATTGTCGGTACAGTAAATGGAGCTTCCGGTGATGGCCTTATTTTTGCTGGATTATTGTTAATTCCATTACTACTATCACTTTTAGGAGATAAGACTAAGCAAATAGATAAAAAGATAAAGATCGCCACTATTCTTATCGGTATTTTAGTAATAATTTGTGGTATTTTTATAGAAATTGCAGAATTCAATAATAAGATTGAATCTGCAAAACAAGTCTCTAGTAGTAGTATTAACGAAAATAGCTATGGTTTAGATAATAGTAGTAGGGATATTGCCAAGAATGTTTCCAATGCAGTGATTTCTTCTGCAAAGATTGAATTTGGACTATATTTACTGATTATCTCCGGCATTTCTGTTGCTGTATGCTCTGGAGTTGATTCACTTTTTCAAAATGGCACAAATGAAAAAGAAAAGAAATAATTAATAAATTTTATTTTAGATCTTTTATTTTACTTTTTTATAGCATACACTTGATATCCACGACATTTTTCGTGGGTAAAGCCATAATTAGTCAACTTATGATTATCGTCTATCGTGATTTTTGCACAATAAATACCATCTGATATGGTTAATACAGATTCTTGCTCACTTTTATAGTGTTTAATGTAAAAACTGCCGGTATTACTAGCAAACCAATTTACTCCATCATATCTAGACTTTATTAAGACACTTAGGTCTGATAAATCTTTACTAGGAATATCGCGACCAGATTCAATACTGGCGTCAATGGCGTGATTCTCCATTTTCATTACTACTAGTTTTTGACTTGCTTCTTCCGTCAGGCTTTGAACGGTGGGCTTCTTATTTTCTGCTTTTGGATTTTGACTAGTTAAAGCTAGCAAACAGATAGCTATGGCAATAAAAATTGATACAATAATGATTATTTTTGACTTTTTCATAATTCTACCACGCTTAATTATTACTTTTATTAAACTATCGCCTTATAAATAAGTCAAACATAGGCGATATATAGAGGCCAATGAGATGATATACTAATAAAAAACAGTAAAGGGTATGTTATGTTTTTATTATTAGACAGTTTATTTAATAAGAATAATTTAAAGATTAAGATTACAACAGAAGAAATAAAAACAACCAAAATTAAGAACAAACCTTTTACTAAAGAGGATAGTTGGAATGAATTGATGGACTTGGAAACTTCCGTAAGAAAGAATCCAACAGTAGATGAATATTATAGCTTGGGCTTATCGTATATAAATTATTGTGCGCACCATATTCGTGGGCTCCCAGAAAATAAAAAGCCATATTGGGATAAAGCTGCGGGTTTTCTTGAAATAGCCTTTAATTTAGCTAAAGAAACCTTACCTGTAATATCTACTGACAAATTTGCTCCATTATCACAGATTGTAATTGCTGAAGATCTAGGTATTCTCCTTGTGAGAAATTATAGTGATGAAGAGAATATCAGAAAAGGGATGAAGTATCTAGATTTTATGAGGAAATCTACTGACCAATATTACCCTGGTATTAGTATGATGTCTTTAGGCTATTGTAAGCTTAAAGAATATGATAATGTATTCAAGTTGATTGAAGAATTAAAGGAACGCGTGAACAAAAGCGATGAATGGAGAGGTGTGATTGACCCCGATTATAGCAGATTTGATATATATAGAGTGTTTCGTGATAAAGAATACAAGAATTTGAATTATAAGGAGTCGTTAAAATATTCAGACCTAATAGTAAATAGCAAATATTCAAGAGATGATGACGCGAAGAGACATAAAACAATACAGAATAAGATAGTTAAATCAACTCTTGGAGTTAATAACAAAAAATAACCTTTCAACAATCCCCATAGTTTGCAAGCATAAAGGGGGAGAAATCAAGAAAGGTACCCCGAAGAGTACCTTTGTAGCAGCGTATACGTCGGTGCAGGAATATACTACACTTACTAACTAAAGCTCAGTATACGACTTACGCTTGTCTATAGTCTACCTTATTTTGTTGACAATGTCAATATTTAAGTCCAATGTGGCTAGTTTCTAATATTTTAAATCTCTGTTTCTGAAATATGATGCTGGAAAAAGTGTTTTTTGGGCAATCCTAGATTTAATAATTGAGATAAAATGCTTGTCTCGCCTCTTGTAGGAATTATATATAGTACCAGCAAATAAATCTGCTACTTGTAAACCTAGTTCAGATTTCGAATCTTTTTGTTTGACTGAAATATTTTTACCCAAAAGGCCCTGTATACTAAAGGTATTCATCGTTATATATTCAACTAAAGAATTTTGAGACTTAACTGTTGTAGACCTTTGATCAAATATGATATTGAAGTCGTCATTGTATTTACAAAAAATCATATCAGTTAAAAGTTTGGCAAAATAGTTATATATAAGATTTGTCGAATATCCGGATTTAAGTAGCGAAACCTGTGGTTTATACGCAACTAGGTAAAATATTTCCATTCCATCTACTGCCGTCATTTTAGACAATGCTATTTCCCTTTGTTCTGGACTTAATTTATTTGACTTCATTTCTTCTATGTCATTATTTGATTCTTTAGAAATTCTAACTTTTTGTCTGCGCATAACACGATTGGCTTTTATTAGACTATCTTTATTTTTAAAAACTACGGCAGCTAGAACAAAATATTTATCACCTTTACCTAAGTTTCCAGACTCATCTATATAAACTTGTATCATTGCACCCTTTCTTTTGATTATTATGTTTGACTTTAATCTCAAATAGGGTGGCAGGACAACAAAAATCCTGTACCTATATGAGGCTTAGGCGATTTATCCTAGCGTTAGTTACTAGACGGCTGTTTGGAACCTACGCCTCATATCGAAACAGGACTTAACTAACTTTTATTAAAGCTTTGCTTCCATGCCAGCCGTGGCATTTTCTGAGACTACCTCCTCAGATTGCGTATAGTATACTAATATTTTATTTAATAGTCAAGATAGAATAAGCATTATTTATAGATTAAAGCTTAACCAGAATAGGTATAAAATTAATTTGTCTTTTAATTCTTTTATTGTAGTGCTAGTGTTGTGTTTTTTACGTTCATATATTTGATATAATATAAATAAATCTACGACCTTGCAGTTATTGCGGGTCGTTTTTTTTGGAGAATAGTATATTATTTAAGGGGACGTCTGTTAAAAAGATTTGGGGGTGTATTTTTTTAGATAAATGAACAGTCATAACTGGAAGCGATAAGCTCATTAAGATTACCACCGATTCGTCTGCCACTTATTTGGTACTGCCACTTCTGTTATTAACATTGAGTTGTTTGGTATTGGCTATAATCTAGTTGACCATTCATTTAATGTAATAGCTAAAACGCTCGTAGATATCGAAAATGACACTTGAAAAGAGGCAAACCTGGTTCATTTTATGTGGAAGAATCTACCGCAGATTTTGAGAAGGAAACCACCAAAATCAAGGGTTATGACCTCATGGGAAAGCTTGCTAAAACCCCATAGTCGTCATCCATGGTGGATTTTTAGTGTCTTTAAAATTATAAGATAAATATAATCTTCTAACCCTGATACTTGTAACTTTACTCTTTTTCGGATATTATCTACTCAACCAGAGTATTACATGGGTCGCGACTGGGGGAAGTTCTCGTGGTCAGGGATCTAGGGCTACTGGCTCTCTATAATACTGGATTATTAAAACTGTAGATAGCGAAAAATCTCTAGGTTTTGTTCCTAGGACAAGAGGACCTCTTTTTTATCGAATGACACTAGGGTTATTCGAGGGTTTTGATCAATTTCTCCGCTTGGCGAAAATGATCATTTATTTTGTAATATGTAAACCGTAACTTTGTTTTTTGTCATTAATGTCAAAAACTACTGCCTATCCTTAAAGAATTCTCTCCAATAAGTGTTTTCTTTGTCGAAAATTTCCTTTTCACGATGACTTAAGGCCCATGGATAATCTTGAAAAAGCCAGTATACTTTCTTTTTATCAAAGGAAAACACATAATCGCCCCATCCCATAGCGTCATTGAAGTCGCTATCAGAAACTCTTCCAGATTTGATATCGTCTACTGAAATACCATAATAGACTGTCCCCCACCAAATCTGATCACTTTGATTTTCCTTATACCACTCTATATAAATATTATTTTTGTCATAGCATTGCATTACACCACCACCTCAAACTCCGCCCCGCGCCCCTCACTGCTTCGAAGCACAATTTTGTACCCCTGTCGCTCCGCTAAATTCTTCGCAATTGCCAGTCCCAGCCCATGGCTCGTCTTGTCCTCCGTCCTGGTTCTCGCCGCATCGATCTGATAAAACCTCTCAAAAATCCGCTTCTGGTCCTCTTTCTTCACTCCCACCCCGTTATCTTTCACGCTAAACGCCACATTTTTTCCGCGTCGCCCCGCCCGCAAATAAATAATCTTTTCCCCCGAATACTTCATCGCATTATCTGCAAAAATCGTCAAAATCTGCTCCAGTGTATTTTTCGCCACACTCGCTCGCAAATTTTTCCCCAGGTTTATCTCCATCTCAACCTTCACGCCCCGCTCTCTCGCTACTGGTGTCAGTTTCTCTTGTAGATCTGCTAAAAACTCAGGCACATTAATCTCGGTCGACTTCTCAGGCTCGCCATTCTCCCTCGCCACGTCTAACATCGAGGCTGTCAGTTCCTTCATTTTCAAAATCTCTTCAATATTCTTCTCGATCACCTCGCGCGCCTTCTCCTCGGGTAAACTCTTCTTCCTCAGTGCCACCTCATTTCGTACCAGCATTGCGGTTAGTGGTGTCTTCAATTCATGACTCGCATCAAAGATAAATTGTGTCTGCTTCATCATTGCTCTCTCAATTGGCGCCAAGGTCAATTTTGCCAAACTTCGGCTCACAAAAATTCCAATCACAAAAATCCCAAGGTTAAATCCCACCAGGGAATAAATAATCGTCATCCGTGTCGTATTGTCTCGCCTCTCTAGTCGCTTGCGAAAAGTATTCTCAAAAGAATGTTCTTCAAATTCTGGCGCCTCCACACTGACATTCGAGTTCTCCTCTTCGCTTGGCAGGAGTGGCCTATTCAAGCTCGCTGTCGAAAGTAGATAAATAATTCCTGTAAAAATCAAGGACAGGGTCATAATCACAGCCAGATAACTTAAGGTCAAACGATTTACTTCAGATTTTCTCATTACCTCTATTCTAACTTATTTTTAAAATTACTCAGCTCATACTTCGTGAATATAAGGAGTCAAAGCAACCTATTTCGTCTTCCCACCCACGATTTTATAACCAAATCCAGGCACTGTCTGGATTAACTTTTGCTTATAAGGTTTATCAATCTTCTTTCGCAAAAACATAATAAATAATTCCACATTATTCGGCAACACGTCCGCATCAAAGTCCCAGACGTTCGAAATGATTTTCTCTTTCGACAAAACCTTGCCCTCGTTTCGCATCAAATATTCTAGCACCGCATACTCTTTGGAAGTCAGCTTAATCTCGTTTCCCGCGCGCGAGACAGTTTTTGAGCTTGGATCAAGTACTAAGTCTTCTACTCGCAGCACCTCATCTAGTTTCTGAGTTGGGCGTCTCAGTAGTGCCCGCATATGGGCAAGCAGAACTTCAAAATTAAACGGCTTCGGCAGGTAATCATCCGCCCCGTAATCGAGTCCCCGTACCACGTCCTGTGATTGTCCTCTTGCCGTCAACATCAAAATCGGTGTTGTATTCTTCTCAGCCCGCAGCTTTTGGCAAACCTCGAATCCATTCATTGAAGGCAACATCACGTCAAGAATAATCAAATCATATTCTTCCGCCATCGCTGTATGATAGCCATCCTCACCATCCAAGCAGGAATCCACTGCATAAGACTCATCTTCCAGCCCTTCTTTTAGCGCCTCATTAATTTCTTTGTCATCTTCAATAATTAAAATCTTCATAAATATAATTTCGTTTTAGTACGCCAATGTTACAGCTTCAGGCCACATCGCATTCACCAGTTTCTTGCCTTGGCTAGTTACGCTTACTAGAATTTTACCATAGGTCTGCTGAATTACCGTAAGAAGTCCCTTGGATTTCAGCTCCGTCAGAACATTCATCGTTACCTTCTTCGGCATCCCAGCCTGGTCCACAATATTATCTACGTCATCCACCCCATCTTCGAATACTTGCTGCAAAATAAGAGCCTCATTCACTGACAGATCCATCTGCTTATTTTTCTTGGATTTATTAGTTTTTTGGCTCTTATTTTTCATTGCTTTCTCCTTCTTTAAAGTTTTCTTAATTAAAATTTCATCTTCCGCGTATAAGTTAACATCATATTTTTTCATTTTATTCCTTTCGTTTATGATGCTTATAGTTTACTAAGATGTTCTTT
>CAUUKK010000031.1:0-6934 GCA_963545805.1 uncultured Candidatus Saccharibacteria bacterium | reverse complement strand
AAAAACCGAGTCTACGAATTTATTAAAAAAATACCCTTCGGGGTATTTTTTGTTGGATAAATTACGTGTAATGAAATATTACGTCTAAGTTAGCATAAACGTTGTAAAAACAATGTTGTAATATTTAAACAAACCTTTGCTTTATCTATTATGCTTGTGGTAGACTGGTGGTAATCATGATAGTAAAAATTAAAAGTACTATTCAAATTAAACAGATTAGTGCCTTGATTTTTTCACTTATTTGCTTCTTTGTATGTAATAATAACAACGTTTTTGCTGAATCGCTTTCAATGACTTTGAACGGCGTGGATGCGGGAAATGAATTGAATTTTGATTTTGATAAGGGGGCACACGAGGCAGCTAAGGTGCGTGATATTTTGATGAATATTCGGACGGATAATCGTTCTGGATATAAAGTGATGATATCCAGTGCTGGAACAGACTCGATTTTGAGGCCAAGCCAATCCGATAATACTGGTAGAATTATGCCACTTAGTACCAGTAAGACTCTTGCAAATTTTAGCGAGAAAGAATGGGGTGTATCGATTGATCAGACAAATTTTTCGGCACTTCCTGGTAGTAGTTCACCAATGTTGGTAGTAGATAAGACTACGGCAAGTGCGCCAGGAATTGGTGATAGCTCGGGTGCAGGGATCCCAAAGATTAGTGTTGGAGTACGCGCTGGTGGAGATCTGGTTGAGGATACCTATAGCGGTAATATCTTGATAACTGTAATCACGAATCCAGTCTTGAAAACGGCGATGTTTAAGAAAAATAGTGCACATAATACGCCTTTGTATAGTGGAGGCAATAATTATCGCGCACCTTTTTTGCGATGCCCTACTACTCTATATACCTTTCAGAGAGCTAATCAGCTGAAAGCTGGTATTGGTAGTATTCTTAACGAAGCTGAAACTGGCTCAGATCTCCCTATTTATGTGTGGGGTGATTCCAAAGACGGGAAGAATTATGTATATTGGTATTCTGAGGCGGATATTGTGTATGCGCCGGAAGATGCAACCTTGTGGTTAAGTAGGGAGGCTAGTTTTAAAGGAAATAATACGTCCTGCTTTGGTGAAATTGACCTTGACGGGATTGATTTTTCGAAGACCGAGAAGATGGATTCAATATTTTCCCAAGATACTTATGCATTGCTTAGTACGAGCCCAAATTTAAAAATTTTACACCTCGAAAATATTAATACTGCAAAAAATGCGGAGGCAGCTTTTGCATATACTAATTTGAGGGGGCTTGATATGTCTAAGGTAACCTTTGAGAATGCCACGAGTTTTATGCATACATTTTATAAGGCAACGGCAGATGCTAATGCAGATTTTTCTAACCTAAAGGGCGGCAATGTGACAACAATGGAGAAAATGTTCTATATGTTTAAGGGGCCACTGAATTTGTCTCTTTCAAGCCTTAACACTAGTGCTGTTACTAATATGAAGGATATGTTTAGGAATTTAGCGGCAACAAAAAGTATTGATGCGTCAAGTTTTAATACTGAAAATGTAACAGATATGAATGGAATGTTTGCAGCCATGTCTTATGTCGAAACTATCGATGTGTCTGGTTTTAATACGAAGAATGTAACTGATATGAGTATGATGTTTTATTCGAATAGTCGGCTCAAAACAATTTATGGGCCAGAGGAATTTGATAGAACAAATCTTTCAATTTCGACTAATATGTTTGGAAATTGTAGCCATCTTGTTGGTGGTGCTAACTGGTCCTACAACGCAGCAAATATAGATGCTTCATATGCGAAGATTGGCAAGCCTGGCCTTAGGGGTTACTTTAAAGCGAAGCCTTAGGAAGTAACAAAAACAATATCCGCCCTGCAGTGGCGGATTTTTTAGTTTGTTTAAACTTAACTTTAGATTGTGGACCATGGGATGAGAAGAGATATTAACGAATATGGATGTATGCGAGGGTGGCAAAATTTTAGGTATAATTCTCGCCGAGCTACGAAAATATGTCGACGTTGGCATAACTAATAACCTTTTGAGAAATTATGTGGGCACAAGATGACCTATATTAACAGTCAAGATGTCTATGTATTAAAAGCTTAGTGTTAGATGACTAGTAGTGGGTTTTAAATATGTAAGACACTTAGCAAGATCGGCGGAATATTGACGACTAATAGTAAAATAGGACACTTTGGTGTCCTATTTTATGGCTAGAGGGTTCTTAAGTTATTAATAGTTTTGTTGGTTATTACTTTCGCCAGAAGGCGCCGGGAGCGGCGGACCCGCCATCAATGCGAGCGTGAGCGATGCTGCTGGCTGGGACGGAAGATCCGGCCTGACCACGGTATGATTCGCCAAGGGCGAAAATGTTGTTGTAGTTTGTAACATTGGTAGTGACGAAGCTATCGGAGGCGTATATTTTGGTGATCCAGGTTGAGCCACTAAACATATACGACATATCGGTGGCACTGCTGGTATTCCAGTTAGTGAGATCTACTTCGTACAGCCAAGTGTAGTCGAAGGTAGAACTGAAGTCTGTGACATTATGTACGTCTAGATCGCTGAGGTCCAGATATGAAACATAGGTATCATAAAATAGTTTGGACATATTCTTAACATTTGAAGTATTAAGACTGATTTTGACATGTTGATTTTTCATAAAACCAGAGGAGTTGCCAGAGAACATAGCCTGCATATTTTCGACACCACTAGTATCAAAATCAGCAAGATCGATTTCAGTAATTTCGCCGAGACCCGAGAAGGCAAAGCTGGTATCTTTGAGGTTAGGAGCGGTGATTTTGGGGGGTTTAATTTTTGTAATACTACAGTTACCATGAAAGAGGGATTTGAGGGTAGTGAGTGCAGGAGCATTCTGAGTGGTGGCTGGCCAAATAACTTCACTTGGCCCCGGCGATGCGCCACCGACGCATTCTTTCCCCTCTTCATTGGTGCCAATAGCTTTGAACATCTTTGACATATTTACGGCGCTAGCGAGGGAGAAGTTTGAAAGGTCAACTGGATAGGGTGAGCTGCCTTCGAACATGCTTTCCATGGTAGTTACGTGACTGGTATCAAATAATGGCGAGAATGTGACGGTATTTCTAATCCTAGCGTCGTAAAACATATAGGAAAGGTCAGTAACATGAGTGGCTTTAAGTAGTGGAGTGATTGTATTAATTGGTACACCGAAAGTATCGAACATATGATTCATGTCAAGTGCACTAGTTGTGTCTAATTTATCTATATTATTAATTTCTGTGAGACTAAAGAGACCTGCAAACATATTGCTAAAATCGGTGACTTTACTTGTGTTAAATACTTGCGGCAAGGTGATTTTTTCTAAATAGTAGGCTCCTTTGAACATGCTTTTGGTATCTGTAAGTTCACCTGTGCGAATTCTCCCAAGATTAACTTCTTTAACATAGTAGCATCCTTCGAACATGGATGCCATATTGGTAATATGACTACCATCCATGTCCTGAGAATTAAGGGTTAGGTTTGCAACCTGGCTATTGGCAAACATGGAGGAAAGATCTTCGGCGCTGGTAAATTTTATACTAGAAAGATTAGCTTCAGTGAGTGCGGTGGTGTTTTTGAAAAAGTTAGAGAAATCTTTGACTTTGTCGAATTTAACATGCTTGAGATCTAGAGAAGATATCTTAGCATTTTCAAACATCGACTTGGCGTTTTCGACTTCTTTAAAGTTGGTATTTGTGAAATCTATAGTGGAGGCTTGTGAATTAGTAAACATGTAGGAGGCATCGGTTACCTTCTCGAAGGTTGCCTTGGAAAGATCGATGCTTCCTGCCTTGGAGTTTTTAAACATATTGGCGGTCGAAGTAGTATTTTTAAAGGAAGATTTTGAGAGGTCAATGGGGCTGATGGCGGAATTTTCAAAGACGGAAGTTGCATCTGTCGCTTCGCTAATTTCCCATGAAGAGAGGTCAGCGGCAGAGAGGCTTTCGGTATTACGGAAGGCACGTGCGATGTTATTTGCATGTTTGGCAAAAGAGATGTCACCAACATTTGAAATAGTGGAATCCTCAAAGGCTGATTCGATATTTTTAACTGGTGAGTCTTTTAGGTACGGGGTAAAATTTGAGATATCAATTGCATTGTTATTCCAGGCTCTAGTTTTATAAAACATGTGAGAAATATTGTTGACTTTAGAAAAATTGAGCAATTTGTCGGTGCGACCGTCGTTAAAAGTGAAATTTAAATTATAGCCAGTATCTGTGAGGCCGGCAAACATATATGAAAGATCTTCTGGAAAGATCATTTCGGTAGCTTTAGACCAAATGCAAATATTATCCCAGCTGCCACGGTTAACAGCCATATAAACATCAGCTTCAGAATCGGGGGTAGAAATTTTAACTGTTTTTTCTGGGGTGATATTGTTATTGCATTTTTTTCGGCCGACAGTAATGGTGAGATCGGGGTAGTATTTTTGTTCAGCAGGGATCTGGGTTTCTGGATCTGAGGCAACTGCTGGATCCGTTACACCAAGAGCGTGGCGAAGAGCCACGTTAAATTCACGTCCAGTAACGATTTTGGCTTTCAACTCCTGTTCGGAAAGAACGGTGAAGATAATCTTGCCTTGATAATCACCGGATGGAACTTTATTGTCAAGACGCATACCGATGTTTAGTTTGAAGTTATCATTAGAAGGATTGTCGGTGGAGGTGAGTAGGGCTGGAGTGCTAAGTTTTGGAATGTAATTATAATAGTGGTTGTCAGTATCGTCGGTATTGTAACCGTACTGGTTTTTCATATTATCAATAAAATTATTGTTGCCGGAAACTGAATTAATCTTAAAAGTGTTTAAAGGATCTGTACTAGAAAGAGCGGAGTCTTCAGCGCCACCAGAAATGTAAAGTTCATAGCCGGTATCACTATCGGTTTTGACATTAACATTAAGAGAGCGAAAAAAATTGGTACCATCTTTTGTTGGGGTGGCTTGATTAATAGTAGCATTGCCAGTAATAGCTATAGAAGTATTTACTGCAAATGCGCTTTGTTGTGAAAACAACAGCATTCCAATGAGGGAAAATAATAAAGTAGAGACCGCATTCAGACAATATTTTTGGTAGTTGCTAGTTATTTTTCCTAAGAACATATGCTTTTATTTCGTAGATTATTTAATATTACTATTTAAAAACGCTGTGTTTTTTACTTGTGTTTATTTTAGCATAGTATTTTATCATTGGAAGGGTTTAACGGTTATTTATTCCTTTAACAGAGAATATTGTTGTAAAAAATGTATGTAATTATCACAATAATGCTTATGGTTTTTTATAATAATAAGTTAGTTTTTGTAAAATATGTTTCTACTTGTTCTGGCTTTTTTGTTGTAATAAAAAAATATACCACCTGGTGGCGGTATATTTTTTTGATCAATCTAATTAGTTGTAGATGTTTTCAACAGCAATGGATGGACCCATGGTTGATGAAACAAAGATACTCTTAATGTATTGTCCCTTGAGAGAGGCTGGTTTCATTGATTTTAATGAATCAAGGAAGGCGGTAGCGTTCTCAAGTAATTGAGCTTCAGTAAAGTTGGTTTTACCGAGACCAAGGTGGACAATGGCCTGTTTGTCGACACGATATTCGATTTTACCAGCCTTAGATTCTTTGACTGCCTTTTCGATGTCAGCGGTAACAGTACCAGCTTTTGGATTTGGCATAAGGCCTTTTGGACCTAAGAGGCGAGCGAATTTACCGAGTTTTGGCATGTAAGCAGGGGTAGAAATAAGAATATCAAAATTGATAATTCCCTTTTCTAGTTGCTTGATAAAATCGGTATCTTCAGCAATATCAGCACCAGCTGCTTTGGCTTTTTTACACTCATCTTCAGGAGCGAAAACAGCTACACGAACTTCCTTACCATTACCGTGAGGCAAAACAAGAGTGGTGCGGATGTTTTGATCTGCCTGACGTGGATCAACACCAAGACGGGTGTGGATCTCGATGGTGGCAGCAAATTTTGCTGGATTAGTTTTGACTGCAAGAGCAATTGCTTCTGCTAGAGTATAGAACTTAGCGTGGTCAATGTCTTTGTAGGCGGCTTGGTATTTCTTGCCGCGACGCTCTAGGATGGAGCGAGTGACTGGTTTTTCACCTTTTGGCTTAACTTCGAGTTCAGCTCATTTGTTTTCAGCTGCACGAGCTTTGCGCTCTTCTTCAGCTTTAACTTCCTCGACGTGTTTTTTAGACTTTTTACCAGCTTTGGCGAATTTTTCAGCAGTTTCTGGGGTTTCAGTAACCTCGACAGTTTCAGAAACAATCATTTCTTCTGCCTTGATATTTTCTTCAGCCATATTTTTCCTTTCTGTGGTAGTAACGGGTTGATAAAAATTTTTCAACCCTCCCATGATTAATATTAGTTTGAATAAATAAATTATTCAGCGATTTCGACGCCCATTGAACGGGCAGTACCAGCGACAACTTTGATGGCGCCTTCAAGATCGATTGCGTTGAGCTGCTCCATCTTGATGTTTGCGATTTTCTCTAGCTGTTCGCGAGTGATTTTTCCAACTTTTTCGGTGTTTGGACGACCGGAACCTTTTTGAAGTTTCAGCTCTTCACGGATTAGATCATCGACTGGCTGGCCGAGACAAGTCCATGCGAAAGTGCGATCTTCGAAAACCTGGATGTGGACAATAACGTTTTTACCGTTGTAATCTTTGGTTTTCTCGTTAAATGGATTGATGAAATCCATCATATTGAGACCCCACTGACCAAGAGTTGAACCAACTGGAGGTCCTGCGGTGGCCTTGCCACCAGGGATGCGTAACTTTAAGTTACCAATTACTTTTTTTGCCATAATTTTTTACTCCTAATTAGAGCGCGTAACGGGATTATTATACTATTTTTTGGGAAAAAAGTAAACCACGAAACGTCGGAGTGACTATGCGTGGTTCACGATAATAAAATGTTTAAAGTACCAAGAGTTTTAATTAGCG
>CAUUKK010000030.1:0-6948 GCA_963545805.1 uncultured Candidatus Saccharibacteria bacterium | reverse complement strand
GCCCGCGCTAAAGAAATGCGTCGTGGTACCGAAAAATTAGTTACAATCGCTAAGAAAGGTGGCCTCGCAAATCGTCGCCTCCTCATCTCCCGCCTCGATAACCTCGAAGCTGCAGATCTCTTAATGGATGTAATTGCACCACAGATTAAGCGTAATTCAGGTTATCTAAGAATCGAACGCACTGGCTTCAGAAAAGGTGATCACGCCGAAATGGCAACCATCTCCTTTGTTGATTCCATCAATCTCGACCTCAAAAAGGAGGCTAAGTAATGAAAACTTTTAGCCAAAAAACCGCAGAAATCAAACGCGAATGGTTTGTTATTGACGCCAGCACTCTTCCACTTGGAAAATTAGCAGTCGTCATCGCCGACAAACTTATGGGTAAATCAAAAGTTACCTACACACCACATGTTGATAATGGCGATTATGTTATCGTCATCAACGCTAAGAACATTCAAGTTACTGGCAACAAGATGGTTGATAAAAAATACTATCGCCACAGTGGATTCCCAGGTGGATTAAGAGAATTAAGACTTGAAGAAGTTATCGAGAAAGATCCTTCTTACGCTCTTAAAGAAGCTGTCAAGGGCATGATGCCAAAAAATAAGCTTGCAGCAGATCGTTTAGCTCGTCTCCGCGTCTTTAATGGCGCTGAACATGCTCACGCTGCTCAGAATCCAAAGGAGATCAAATAATGGCTACTACCAAATATTCCTACGGTCTTGGTCGTCGCAAAGCTGCAACCGCCCGTGCTCGCCTATTCAAGGGTAAAGGTGAAATCACCATCAACAACAAAGTTGCTCTTGACTATCTTTCAGGCAACAAATCACTTCTTGCCGAGGTTACTGATCCACTAGCTCTTGCTGGTAAGCAAAAAGAGTTTGACATCACTATCCTCGTATCAGGTGGTGGTCTTGCTGGTCAGGTTGATGCTATTAAACTAGCTATCTCTAAAGCTCTTACTCTAGAGTTTCCTGATCTACGTCCAGTTCTTAAGAAGGCTGGTCTCATCAAGCGTGATCCTCGTGAGAAAGAACGTAAAAAATACGGTCTTCGCTCTGCAAGAAAGCGCGAACAGTTCTCCAAGCGTTAATTATTTACGCAAATTGGACAAGGAGTACCCCATTTGGGGTATTTTTTGTCTAATGATATAATGAACTTATGTTAAAAGATCTACTTAAAGCTTTTACTTCAATTAAGGATTTAAAGAATTTCATTCTAAAATATGAACACCTCATTGCCTACTTATTTTTCGGTGTACTTACAACCTTGATCAACCTGATTTCTTTCTGGGCCCTCTCAAGATTCACGGTAATTGAGACCATTCCGGCCACCGTTATCGCTTGGATCATTGCTGTTATTTTTGCTTTTGTCACAAATAAAATTTGGGTTTTTAAAAGCAAAAATAAGTCCAGAAAAGAAACCACAAAAGAGATAATCAACTTCCTAATTGCTAGAATTATTACCCTCTTTGTGGAAGTTTTTATTATGTGGCTCATGGTCGATCATTTTCATCATGATAAATTGATCTGGAAGTTACTTTGTAATGTCATTACCGTAGTTTTAAATTATCTCTTTTCAAAATTATTCGTTTTTAAAGGGTCACACAAAAAAAATAAAGTAAAAGCAAGATAACCACAGTGAAAATAAAAAAACTCACCATAACGGTGAGTTTTAAAAACAATCTGGTGGAGTATAGGAGATTCAAACTCCTGACCTCTTCGCTGCCAGCGAAGCGCTCTAATCAGCTGAGCTAATACCCCAATAACCACATTATACCATAAAAAATGTAAACCATGAAATAATAAATCTAAAAAGGGGAGGATAAAATCCTCCCATTATTCACCAAGTATTACCGACCACTCATCGTCAGTTGGCTCATCCTTTGGCATCTCAAAGCCATAAGTCTTGGCATAAAAATATATTGCACCGCGAAAGATATCCCGCAGGCCACTAATTTGGTTTGCAAATTCTGGCCACAATTCTTTCCCGTCCTTTAAAAGTGGCATCAGGAAGAATTCAGTTTCATATATATTTTTTACCACCGACTCTCGCGAGAGATCGCATAAGGTCCACAGATTATTCACTCTATCATAGGCCTTACATAACAGAGCATATTTACTCTCCATTAAGCCGTTGTAGTATCTACGTTTAGCAGATAACTTAGACTCACCATCACAGCGACGATAAGTCATTAATTCTACCGCATGCTTTACTTCACTATTGCATGGTAATTCCGTAATCGGTGTCATCGTATCCTCTGGCACGTCATGCAATATAATGGCAGCGATTAAGACATCATCCGTAATGCCATTTGAAATGGCAAAAGTTGCCGCTTTTAGTGGATGTAAAATATATGGGTCTCCCGACCGTCTCATCTGCCCCGCATGTTTAGATCTTGCATAACCAAGCGCCGTCAATGTCTGCACATGTGTTCCAGTACTTGCAAAGCCTCTTAAAAATGTACTGATTGTCTTTACAGTTTCATCCTCAGACAATAAAACCTTCTTCTCCATAAACAAACCTCCTTTTTAAAGAACAATAAGTTAGGGGATATTCTAATATCATTTCTATAAAAAATCAAGCTTAAAAACTTTCGAGTCAAACATAAAAATCGTCCTGGTTATGTTTGCGATTAAAGCTTATGAGTTATATAATACCAGAGATAATACACGAGAAAAGCAAGCTAAAGCTTGATGTTTCTATTGAGTCTTAAGTACATTAAAAAGGAGGAATCTTATGTATTATTTTATAGATTTTAGCAACAGTGGTGAATTCAGCATCTACTTACTTACGCCTGAACAAGGCGCCGACATCGTAGCTAAGAGTTCTGGTGACGCGATATTTATAAGTTACAGAGATACGTCAAATCAGGATGTATCTACAACCGAGTTTTCAGAAAAGGGGGTATCTGATATGACAGATAACGAAAAGCAAAAAGAGAATTACGATCCAAATAAAATCAAATTAGCTCCAGATGATGATTTCTGTGGTCTTCCACCTAAGCAATATCATGAGATGAAGAGAAGGGAAAAATCCAGAAAACGTCCAGACCTAATCTGGAGGCACTATTTCAATTTTAGAAAAATGGATCAATTCCCACGCTCCGGTTTCATAAATTATGGGTCTGCCAAGAAAATGCATCCAGATCAGGCTTTATGCCCAGAAACATTGTCACAACATTCGTTTGGAGCAGTAGCTTTACTCCAACAAATTCGTGACAGGTATGGTAAAAAAATCGACAAGAGTATCCTTGATCGTGCCATACTCTTTATGCAGTATCACGATCTTGGTGAAACAGAGAACGGTGATATACCTGACAATCCACTTAGGGATCCTGATGCCGACAACAAGGAATACGCCTGCTTGAAGAGAAGGTTAAAATACTCAAAACGCAAGCTTCGTAAGCAGATTCTGAGAGATTTTAAAATCTACAATCAAAATCCTGATACGCTTTCAGTAGAGGATAGAATATTCCGTGATCTATGCAAGTTAGCAGACAAGCTTGATGCAATCCTGCGTGGTCTCATCTACGAATCATCCGGATATTATGGCATCTTGCACAGTAAGTACAATCATCATGTATCTGAAGGAGAAGAGAAAATAGCTGAAATTATGGGCAGTGAAACCTTAGTGGACATTTTTGCCGCCAGTCTCGTTATACATCAACATAACTGCTACTATTACGACATATTCTACAAAATATTAAAAGCAGCAGTCATTGGCGTACGTGGCGAATGGTTTGATCAATGGAAATCTAAAAAGGCTAGATTACTTGCCCTATAATACATACCTTCCTTTAGTCCCAGCTTTGCTGGGGCTTTTTTATTTCTAAACCGAATGCTATACTAATTAAAAATGGAGGTCATATGAGCAAGTTCGACGAGCAGTATCTAGAGCTATGTCAAAAAATTCTCAACAACGGTGAACGTGTCACTACAAACCCAAAAGTCCTTGATCAAAAAACTAGTCAAGATATACAGTCTAATTTCCCAAATCATTTAGCTCAGACCATCAAACCCACAACCACTATTCGCCTTCCACACCAGATCTTACAATTTGACTTATCAGAAGAATTTCCCATCCTCACCACCAAATTTGTCGCCTTTAAAACCGCGATCCTTGAAATGCTCTGGTTCTACCAGGCTCAAAGCAACGACGTACGTTGGCTCCAAGAACGCGGAGTTAAAATCTGGAACGAGTGGGAGATTGACGCAGAAGGAAATTATCAAGGCAAACATTTCGGTAAAGAATTTGCCCATACCATTGGCACCGCCTACGGCTGGATCGTTAATCGCTATCAATTAACTCAAGGCCTAATTGAGACTATTAAACATGACCCTACCAACCGCCGAATGATCATGTCTTTATGGCAAAATGAATGGATCAAAACCGCTGCCCTTCCTTCTTGTGTTTGGAATACTCAATGGAGTGTTTCAGATAACAACCAAAAACTCAATCTTATCGTTACTGTAAGATCAAACGACGTTCCTCTCGGTATGCCATTCAATGTCACCCAATATGCTGTACTCTGTCATCTTATCGCCAAAGTCTGCAATCTAAAACCAGGCCTAATGACCTATGTGATTAATGATGCTCATATCTATGAAAATCAAATACCAGGCATTGAGGAACAACTGCGACGTCGGGATGAGAAAATCGAAAAAGACGGTGAACTCTTCAAAGCACCAGCTCTCTATATTAATCCAGATATTCACGACTTCTTCAAGTTTGACAATTCCAAAGAATTAAAAGACATTCAATTGATTGACTACAAACATCAAGGACGTATCGTCATGCCAGTCACAGAATAATTAATATTTTTCAAAGGAGCACACATGAGTTTTAGTATTATTGCAGCTATCGGCAAAAACCGTGAATTAGGCAAAAAGGGCGGTTTAGTTTTTAATATCCCTGGCGACCTAAGATTCTTCAAACAAACCACTATGGGATACCCAGTCGTCATGGGACGAACCACCTTTCTTAGCCTCCCTAGACTTCTTCCTGGTCGAAAACATTATGTACTTTCACCAGATGAAGAGCCAACTTTCCCTGAAGAAGTCACAGTCCTACATGATCTAAACCAGTTTATCAAAGATCATCAAAATGACTCCCATGAATATTTCATTATCGGTGGCGGCTCAATTTACCAACAATTCTTGCCTCACTGCGACAAAATTTATCTAACTGAAGTAGATGGTGAAGATGCTGAAGCTGACGTTTATTTTCCGGACTTTGATAAAACAAAATACACAGTCGAAAAACTTGGCCAGAATAGTGATATAATTGAAGATAAGGAAGGAAAATATGATCTAAATTATATCCATAACTTATACCAAAAACGTTCATAAATTTTTAAATAGGATATAGTTATGTCAAATTTTTCTCATAATACACAGGAAGACCCCATCTTTAATTTAATAAAGCAAGAAGAAGTTCGCCAAGCTGAAGGACTCGAATTAATCCCGAGCGAAAATTATGTTTCCGCTAATGTTTTAAAAGCTATGGGCTCCATTCTTACCAATAAATACTCAGAAGGTTACCCCTCCTTCAAAGGATTAAACTGGCAAGAAGCGAAAACTAGTCAGCGTAATCACGAAACCAATTTTAATTGGGATGAAGATCAAATCTCAGAACAAGTTCTACCAAACTACCGCTATTACGGTGGGCAAACTAATGTTGACCGCATTGAGCGTCTCGCCATTGAACGGGCCATGAAACTTTTTCACGCCGATCATGCCAATGTTCAACCACATTCTGGCGCCAATGCTAACGAAGCCGTATATTTTGCCTGGTGCCAACCTGGCGATAAAATTCTCGCCATGAACTTAGGTCACGGTGGACACTTAACTCATGGTTCTCCAGTCACTAGGTCTGCTAAAATCTACAATTTTATCTCCTATGGCACTACCGAGGATGGTGATCTTGATTACGAAGAAATTGAACATCTCGCCGAAACTGAACAACCAAAAATTATACTAGTTGGCTATTCCGCATTCATGAAAATTCCAGATTTCAAGCGAATCGTCGAAATCGGGCAAAAAGTTGGCGCCCTCCTCATGGCCGACATGGCTCACGTTGCAGGACTAATCGCCGGCGGCGTACATCCAAATCCCCTAGATTACGGTTTTCACGTCATGACTACCACTACCCACAAAACCTTGCGTGGTCCTCGTGGCGGACTCATTCTCTCCAATGGTAATGTCTCTTCACCCCTTAAAAAACCTGAACATACTTTAGAAAATATTCCTATCCTTATTGATCGTGCCGTCTTTCCAGGCACTCAGGGCGGTCCACTAGAGCATGTCATTGCTGCTAAGGCCGTTTCTTTCCTTGAAGCCTTACAGCCGAGCTTTAAAGAATACGCTAAACAAATCGTCCTCAATGCAAAAGCCCTAGCGAATAGTTTAACCAAGCATGGTTTTACATTACAAGGCGGTGGCACCGATAATCATCTCATCCTAATCAATGTCCAAAAAAGTTTCGGCGTTGATGGTAAATTTTATGAACGCGCCCTCGATCTCGTTGGACTTACTCTAAACGCTAATGCTGTGCCAGGCGATAAAGGTGGCGCCTTCCGTCCTTCGGGTGTCCGTCTTGGTACTCCAGCCATCACCACACGTGGCATGAAGGAGTCCGAAATGCAGCAGATTGCAGACTGGATGAAACAAGTGATGGATCTCTGCCTGAAAGCAAAAAACGAAGAAGGTTTGAACCAACCTGACATCCAAAATCAACTAAACAAAATCCATCAAGCAGTTATTGAATTATCCCTAAAATTTCCAGCACCCGCCATTATAAATAATTAAAAAAAGGAAGCTATTAATGAAACTTGAATTTAAAAATATCAAAAAGATCTTCGGGCAAAAAACTGCGCTTAATAATATCAGTTTCACCGTAAAAAGTGGGCATGCCTTTGGTCTACTTGGCCGCAACGGAGCCGGAAAA
>CAUUKK010000029.1:0-7024 GCA_963545805.1 uncultured Candidatus Saccharibacteria bacterium | reverse complement strand
CGCTCAAGGCCGCTCGGCCGTGCTTATGGTCTCAGAAAAATAAATAGTAAACCTCAGAATAATACTCAATAATCAGATCGGCGCCATAAGCTTACGGGTGCGGGATAATAACCAATTCTGATTATAGTTATTGAGTCTTCTCGTTAAAAACGAAACTGGCATTGTGAAGATGCTAGTTTTTGATGAAAGATTTTTGTGTGCGTATTTATTGATGAGACCATCAGCTTGGCCGAGCGGCCTTGAGCGTGTCGAAGAAATAAATACCACACACTTAGTCGCGTTTTAGCATAACAGTGAAGGCTTCGGATGGAATATCAATCTTACCAAAACGCTTCATCCTGGCTTTACCACGCTTTTGTTTCTCAAGCAACTTAGCCTTACGATCGCGGTCACCCGTGTGAATCTTGACCGTGACATCTTTACGGAAGGCACCAATGGTTTCACGAGCGATAATGCGAGCACCGATGGCAGCCTGTAAGGCAACCTCAAAATTTTGGCGAGGAATTACTTCTTTTAGTTTCTTGGTGATTGTGCGACCAATAGCATCTGATTCAGAGCGGTGGCACATCAGCGCCAAGGCATCAATGCGCTCACCACCGATGAGAAAATCGACACGCACCAGGTCTTCAGGACGATAATCAGAAATTTCATAATTAAAGCTAGCGTAACCAGAAGTAAGGGATTTTAGTTGATCGTAAAAATCGGTAAGAAGGTTAGCCATTGGGGCTTCAAAATTAATGACAGCGCGATCTTCGAGATATGAAATATTCTTTTGAAGACCACGTTTTTCAACAATCAAAGTCAAGACATTACCGATCATGGAAACTGGTAAAATAATTTCACCCTTGACCCAGGGTTCGCGAATCTCGGCGACGTAACTGGTATCAGGAAGGTTGGAGGCAGACTTAATTTCGAGCTCTTCGCCAGAATTTAGGCGGACTTGGTAGTTTGTAGAAGGATTAGTAACAACTAGATCAAGTTTAAACTCGCGCTCAAGACGCTCCTTAATAATATCCATATGGAGCAGACCAAGAAAGCCGATACGTAGAACGAAACCTAGGACAGGGCTATTTTCAGGTTCAAAACGAAGAGCAGAGTCACTAAGAGAAAGTTTCTCGATGGCCTCTTTAAGATCCTTGTATTGATCATTGGAAACTGGGAAGAAACCAGCGTAAACAAAAGGAAGAACATTCTTATAGCCTGGGAGTGGAGTCTTGGCGGGTTCCTTATGGAGAGTAACAGTATCACCAACTTTTGCCTCACGAGTGGTTTTTAAGTTAGTCACAATATAGCCGACCTCACCTTCAGCAAGACTATCCTTTGGCTGCATACCTGGCTTTAAAACGCCAACTTCGAGAGCGATGCCATTAATTTTTGAAGCCATCATAAAAATATTGTCATTCTTTTTGATCTGACCATTGAAGATGCGGACATAGAGGATAACGCCGCGATAATCGTCAAAATAGGAGTCGAAAATGAGGGCGCGAGTCTCATCAGGAGCGATGGTGGCTTCAAGATTGAGCGGGGATTTTGGACTTGGAGCTTTATTAATGATAGCATCAAGTACCGCTTCGACATTGAGGCCAGTTTTAGCGGAAACTGGAATAATTTCCTCTTTCTTACAGCCAAGTAGATTAATTATCTCATTTGAAACTTTTTCAACATCGGCAGCAGGAAGGTCAATTTTATTGATCACAGGGATAATTGTCAGATCCTGCTCGAGAGCGAGATAAACATTGGCGAGAGTTTGGGCCTGAATACCCTGAGTGGCGTCAACCACAAGAATTGCCGACTCGACAGCCTGGAGGGAGCGGGAGACCTCATAAGAAAAGTCGACGTGGCCTGGAGTGTCAATAAGATTTAATTCAAAACCTTTGTAATGCATCTGGACTGGAGTGAGCTTAATAGTGATTCCCTTTTCACGTTCTAGTTCCATGGAATCAAGAAGCTGAGACTTCATTTGTCGCTTCTCGACCGTGGCAGTAATTTCCATCATGCGATCAGCAAGCGTGGATTTACCATGGTCAATATGTGCGATAATGCAGAAATTACGAATGTGGTCTGAATTCATGGGTTAATTATAACAGATATGGAGTAGAGATGGAATGAGCAGATTTTGGTATAATTTGAGAGTGAAGAAAATTTTAGCAGTTTCGGGTGGGATTGATTCGATGGTGCTACTTGATATGTTTTACAAGAGTGAACCTAGTAATATTTTGGTGGCACATTTTAATCACGGCACCAGAGAGTCGGCAGATCTTGATGAGGAATTTGTTAAGCGAAGATGCAAAGAGTATGGGGTGCCGTTTGAATCTTCAAAGATGCTACTTGGTGAAGGCGTTTCAGAGGAAGAAGCTAGAGAAAAAAGATACGCTTTTTTATATCACGTGGCAAATAAATACCAAGGGGAGATTTGTACGGCACACCACCTTGATGACCTTTTAGAGTCGGTGGTAATCAATTTGATTAGAGGAACTTTCTGGCGGGGCTTGGCACCTTTTGGTAATAGTAAGATAAGGAGACCACTTGTCGATTTTAAGATGAATAAGACTGATATTTTACGTTATGCGGGCGAGAATCACCTCTGTTTTCGGCAGGACCCAACAAATTATCAGAATGACTATTTACGCAACCGAGTCAGAGAATCCTTAAAAAGCCTGGAAAAAGAAAAGAAGGTGGCAGTGCTAGAACTTGCTGAGAAGCAGAAGATTTTACGCGAGGAGATTGAGAAAAATCTTGAAAATCTATTAGAAAAAATACTAATAAAAAATTCACAGGGTGAGATATTTTTTAGAAGAGATTATTTTCAAACAGAAGAGATTGCCACGAGTTCTGAAATTTTGCGGTCGATTTGTCTTGAGGCTAACATATCGCCAACTAGACCTCAACTACTAAATTTCCTGGAAGCTATTAAAAATTACCAGCCTGGAAAAAAATTTAATTTACCAAGAAACAAGATGGCGACAATCAGTAGAGATTTCGTACGGCTTTAATGGTATAATATAGAGAAGAAATTATAAAAATAGGAAGGTCAAAAGATGTCAGGACACAGTAAATGGGCGACAACTAAACGCCAGAAAGCTATTGTCGATGCAAAACGCGGCGCAGCTTTTACGAAGATTGCAAACCAGATTGCGATTGCCGCAAGAAGTGGTGGCGACCCGACGATGAATCCTACGCTTGCGATGGTGCTTGAAAAAGCACGAAAGGCAAATATGCCTAAGGCGAATATTGAGCGTGCAATTGCAAGAGCAACCGATAAAAGCGCGGCGGCAATGATTGAGGAAACCTACGAGGCTTATGGTCCTGCAGGAATTGGTATCATCATTGAGGTAGCAACAGATAATAAGAATCGTACCATGCCAGAGGTACGTAATGCTCTATCTAAAAATGGTGGGCGCATGGCTGATCCTGGAAGCGTGATGTTCCAGTTTGCTAGAAAGGGCGTGATTGAAATTGCTGAAAAAGGTGAAGACGCTTTGATGACAGCACTTGATTGTGGCGCTGAAGATGCTAACGAAGGTGAGGAAGGCATCGAAGTCATTACAGAGGCGACTGATTTGATGAAAGTCAGACAGGCTTTAATTGATGCTGGCCTCTCGGTTGATAATGCAGAACTTCGCTATATTGCGAATACTTCAGTACCTGTGAGCGAGGATGATGCAGAAAAAGTCGATAAATTACTAAATGCAATTGATGACCTCGACGATGTAACAAACGTATTTACGAACGCCGAATAATCTGTTAAAATAGTTAGCGGAAGGGTGGCCGAGTGGTTGATGGCACTGGTCTTGAAAACCAGCAAGTTAACGCTTCGCAGGTTCGAATCCTGTCCCTTCCGCCAAGTGGCACCATAGCTCAGCTGGTTAGAGCGTAGGACTCATAAGCCTAAGGTCACTGGTTCGATCCCAGTTGGTGCTACCAAGATATAGCAGGATAATAACGAAGAGATTCGTTATTTTTTATTGGGCGAAGTCTTATGTCGCTCGAAGATAAAAAATTAGATATTTAAAAGCGTAAGAGTTTAGTCCTCAGAATTAATAAAGTCAAAATCATAGTCTTCATATTGACCATGAAAACGCTCTGGATAATCATCGGGATCAATCGGAACCTTATCAAGAGGTAGACGGATTTGATCAGTCGAACCTTCTTCATATTCTTTCATAGCCAGTCGAATACTGGGATCTGAGGTATGAAACCTAGACATTGAATCTGGCAGATCAAACTCCTTAAAGTTGATTGATTTGAGATATTCCTTAATTTCTTGATCAGATTTTTCGTTCGAGGATGAATCTTGATTTGGCTTATAGGCAGATGGGTAATAGTTAAAATTATATAAGTATTGGCGAAGATCCCTGGCGGCGGCGAGCGGACGGCCTAGGAAATCCTCTGAAATAACATCCCAGTCAACTAGGTTGGTTGTGAAACTTTGGGCAACCTCTGCACCACGACTAATACATTTATTAAGCATTAGAGCTATATCAAAAGTGCGGATACGGTCAACATAATTAATATCTTCTAGGGTCGGGATGGAGTCGGTGAATTCAGCGATGACACTTTGCATCATCAAGGCCTTGAGAAAGAGACGACTACTTAATTCATCTTGATAATTTGGTAATTCATTGTAAGTAGGTCGGATGATGTTTTCCAGAAAGTCATTCTTGGCAGACTCGGTAAAATAGAGTTGATTATTTAAAATTAGACTTTCATTAACGGTGAAGTCGCGAGTACGGAAGTAATGTTCGAAAGACTCTGGTTGGATACCATGACCAAAAGCATAATCTTCTGGCATGAACTTTTGAGAGAGATGTTCTAGTTCTTCAGGAGAAACTGGTTGATCACCTTCACGATCATTAATATGGACAAGATCAATATCGCGGATCGGTTCTATGTCACCGGTAAGAAATTGCCTAGTAATACTCCTGGCAACGCCGCCCATAACAGCGACACCTTGGGGAAGTTCGTGAAGGAACGGGAACCGCTCATAGATTTCAGGAGTGAGAGGATATTGATTGATTTTCTTGTAGCTGTCACGAAATTCGATACGCTCATCTTCGTCCTCATATCCATTCTCGTAGTTCTCTTCTTCCTCAAAATCATCATTGTCATCATACTCATTTTCAGAACTATCATCCTGTTCTGTGGTGGCTAAATTAGAGCTCTCCATTTTTATGCCAATTTGTTCTTGAAGGCTTGAAGAGAGAGTTAAAAGAAGATCAAGTTCGGGATCAGAAAATTGTTGTTGTAGCTCGGGCTGATAAAGGGTAGAGAGCGATGTTTCCCCATTGACGACCTGGGAGTCTTGATTCTCTGCAGAATAGAATTGATTGAGCTGTTCAGACATTTTAAAACCTTTACGCTTATTATACCAAAGAAAGTCATGACTGAGAGAAAAAACTGTCTGTGATAAAATAGTGATATGATTGCACACATTGAGGGAGAAGTTTCCGAAAAGTTTTTAAATTCAATTATTGTTGATGTTCATGGAGTGGGATATGAGCTTGGGTTATCACAGATTGATGCTGAAGCAACTAATGTGGGTGAGAAGAAGAAATTTTATACATACCATGCGATAAGGGAGAATTCTGAAGATCTGTATGGATTTTCGAGTTTAATGGCGAAGAAAATATTTGAAATGCTGATCTCAGTGAACGGAGTGGGACCGAAGGCGGCGATGGCAATTCTTTCTTTGGCGGCACCAGAGGAAGTACGCAACGCAATCGCTAATGCAGATGCAACGTTTGTGAGTAAGGCAGCAGGCGTGGGTAAGAAATCTGCAGAACGCGTAATCGTGGATTTGAAAGATAAAGTGGGTCTTCCAACGAGATACGGTGCGACTGAAATTGTATCAGTACAAAGTCAACCAGAAAATGATGAGGCGCTGGACGCCTTGATGGCGCTCGGCTTCCCATTGAAGGAGGCGACAGATGCACTGTCGAAGGTTGATGTCAGTCTGCCGATTGAAGAGCGTATTAGGCTAGCACTCAAGCAACGATAAATATACGAAAAAACCTGGTACTGCCAGGTATTTTCTTTATTTCAATAAGGTGAGCTAATTGGCTGGGGGATTAAAAGTTGTACTACTAGTATCAACACCTTCGGCTGATGGGGTGGCGGGAGCGATTACTTCGATGACTGGAGGGACTGAGTCGTTAGTGCTTGCAAAGGTGACTGGCTGAGTGGCAACAACGGTGGTAGGAGCACTAGAATTAATTACGGTGGATGCGGTATTGGCTGCACCATTTACAGTGCAAGCTTCTGCTGGAGCTTCACCTTTTTCAACATGAACAAGATGAGTAATAATCTCAAGCTCATCAGTTGGCGTATCAACATGTTCAAAGGTATATGTAGTTTCAGAACCGATGGTGGACATACGTAGTGTACCAACACTAAACATATGTTCAAAGATACCGGATTGCTTGAAGCTGACGTCCTCAACCGCAACAAGATCGATTACATTAGTAGAACTTGAGAAGAGGGAGGTTACGATATTTTGAATAAGGCGTTTATTTGTAACATAAAGACAGTTGCCAGAGTAGACATGGGTGGAAATGAGAGTGGCGATCCAGATAGTACCAAGTACAACAAGAATAATCATAAGGAAGAAAGAGCGAGAAGTGGGATCAAGGTTAAAAATAAATGAACTGCCGCCATTAATGAGGATACTTGCGGCGATCAGGACGATAGAGCAGATAAAAGCACCTGCCCAAAAACCGAGAGGAATGAGCTTGGTTCGTTTAATTACTAACACAAGATGCTCACCTTTTTCAAAGGTGATGCCTGGTAGCTGTTTTTTGGAGTTTTTTGCCATAATCTGGTCCCAATTAATTGGTGTTTATTATAGCATTTTCAGGGAGTTTTTGCAAATTTTCCCTAAATTAACATCTCAAGGAGTTACACTTGAGGGGTTAGGATAAAATAGTAAATAGCTTCATACTCAAATATTGCACAGTCATTACATTATGAAAACTGATTATTATGTAATTCGACAAAGCGATTATAAGAAATTCTCATTTTTTCGATG
>CAUUKK010000028.1:0-7488 GCA_963545805.1 uncultured Candidatus Saccharibacteria bacterium | reverse complement strand
CGAAGCATGGCAACTAAATTGACCAGTCTGCTATTGATTGTCCTGCCAGAACATCCACGAGCGGTTTGCTCCTCTATCCATTCATTGATGTGTTTATTCGATAATTCACTAAGGCTACTAATCTTAATAGCCTTGAGAAACTCCCTGCAAATCCATCTTTTGCTGTGAAGTGTTTGCTCGCTCATACGACGAACATTCTCGCAGTAATTCAAATATTCATCAATTTGCTTATCTATTGATTTTAAGTTTTTCATATTCTTCCTTATTGAAAGAAAAGCCCCAAGCTCGGCTAATCACCAAGCAAGAGCTTGGGAAGCTTTTCGTGTTTAAATTAAAATTAAATTACTATTTTAGTTGAGCCTATTACTATTGGTATATATGGTTATATGGGTGTGCGGATTTCGCACACTTAACAGGGGTCGGGAAGTGTGCGGATTTCGCACACTTCATGGTACTTTTCCACAAACTTATCCACAAAAAATGGGGTATTTTTCCACATGTTTTCCACAAATTTTGCATAGTTTTCCACAGGTAAAATTTGACAAATAAAGAGAGGTATGCTTCTTCAGCTACCTCCATAATTTTTGTAATTTAACCTATATTATTCTAAGTATTTTTATCCCTGAAAAGACCCTCTGACCTCGTTTAACATCATCAATAGCTATTAAACCTAAGTCAACAAGCTTATGATTTAATCGGTAAAATTGAAACCTATCAAGTCCAAAATCTTGTAGTATGACACGATTAGAGATCCTAGCATACCCATACTTATCTGGCTTAAATCGTAATATATAATCTTTCAGCGAGTAATACCAACTCCACGCTACTAAATCACCACTAAAGACGGTGGGGAGCGTCCTCTTGTCCATCCTGACGTAATAGTTATTAGTTGACATTTTACCTCGCTTATAATTGTGAGGCTATATGAGAAAGCCCCCTCGTCATTAAAACGAGGAGGCTCAAACTCCATTACATCAATTTCCTTGAGTGTAATAAAAATTACACAATATGTCAATCCTTTATTTTAGCCCAACGAGCCTGCACGGCTCTTCGAGCTGCTTCAGAACGTTGCTTAGCACTAAGGCTTTTATTTGGTAGGTTCTTAGCTAATTTAGACGTATATTCATCCCATTTATCAGCTTTATCTTTTAATTCATTATATTCAGTTTTTGGGATGGTAATATATTCGATATCGTTATTCATATTTCTCCTAATAGTGGTAAAGACTTGACTATTTAGTTATGTCTTGCTAGAATGGAATCGTTATGTTAGATTACTTTCGTCTTCGACCGGCGAGAGTAATTTTTATTTCAAGTCTTAATCGAGAGATTTTGAATGAAATACTCATAGCTTCCTCCTTTCTACCATTTTTTAATGTGCCAATGTCTTTACCACTGCCTTAATTATACACCGCATGGCGTATAAAGTCAAGAGGTTTTAAACTTTTTATCTAATTATTAAAGAGACACTTATATCATTGCCACCCTGTTAAATCGCATAATCATGAATATGATAAACAAACTTATTCTTGATCGAGTTGCAATTTGGGAGCCAAAACTAAATGATGAGTTTTCCGTTCGCCAATCACCGGCTGGACGGACTTATTTTGAGCATAATATTGCAAAAACTACTCAAGTTCCGACATATCGTTACGCCAAAAATTACACCATTGGAGACAAAAATGTCGTCAAGTTCTGTTTAATGATTTTGACAACTTCAGAGTCCGAAAAGACTATTGAAAGCTTCTTAGATAACGTTGCTAAACAGATTGATATTGCTTTGGCTCAGCGAGTCGTGATGACTGCAACTGATACTAGTTTTGAGTACACAGATTTTTATTTTAATGAGGAGACAAAATAATGGCAGCAACTTTACCATACCCTAATATGGATTTTACACCGCTCGATGTTTTAACCGCAGCAGAAATGGATCAGATGGTCGCAAATGACAAGTATTTAGCTGATTTTTGTACTGGTCTAGCAAACGGAACTAATTTAGAAAATGGTATGATTCCATTATCTAAATTAAAACCAGCCTATTCCAAAAATCGTATCGAAGTTGGCACTTGGATAGATGGTCGCAAAATCTACCGTAAAGTGATTACTGGTACAGGTAATGTGCCTGCCAGTATTCCATTTGAAAAGTTCACCACAATCGTGAGATCAGAGATGATGGTTAAGAACCAGGGGGCTGGACAGGCATGGCGTATGATTCCGTGGTTATTTAATGGTAATAGTATTAACTGGTATGGTGGTTATTATTTCCTTGAAGACAATAGAACAATTGCAACTCAGCTTGGAGATGAACTTAAAAAAGTAGTTTATTGGCATTTAATTGTTGACTATTGTATCGACCAAGGTAGCTAATGACTATTTAACTGTTTTATTTTAATTAACGATTAATACCATTGCCACCCTATAATCGCTTACGCTATATTCATATGAATAACGATTCGGCTCTATACCAAAAATTAGGAAAGATGGAAGCGGACATCAAGAATGTCAGTGATCAACTATATGAAGTTAATCACAAAATAGACACATTTAATGCAATTTCTCAACGAGTTACAGTTCTAGAAGAACGAGCCACAGACCGATCCAATAGGCTTCATAAACTTGAAGAGAACCAAGCCAAAATTGTTTGGGCAATCGTGATGGCAGTTCTTAGTGCAATTTTGAAGTTTATAGTTATCGATGGGGTTCATCGATGAAAAAGACAAATTGGCTATCAGTTTTAACTTGGGGAGGATTGATGCTATTTAATATTTTATTTTGGCTATTTATGACCCTGAATGGATGTTTTATTCAAGCACTGGTCTCGTATATTGTTATTGGGGTGTTATTTATAATCTTAATGTTTAAGGAGTTAAAATGAGCTTTAAGCAAACACTATACCCTAACCTAGATGATAAAAAGCTTGTCGTTTATGATCATGGTAAACCTCTGACAAGCTGGCTCTTGTGGTGCCTTGCTGTGGCTCAAAGGGCGTTCAATGTCGCTCCTTTCGCAGAGTCTGCTCAAATCGCATGGAACTGGAATAATACTAAACACCAAGACCGTAATCTTCCAGATGGCTGTTTTGTGCCTATTTGGTGGACTGGTGGTTATAAGAACTATGGTCATGTGGCTATTGCTAAGCGTACTGGGAACCGTATTCAGATTTGGTCAAGCCCATATACCCGTAAACCATTTTTCGATTATTTTGAAGGCGAATTAAACGCTACTATCGATACCGTCTCTCGCATCTATGGTGTTGTGTATGCTGGTTGGACTGAAACCATGAATACTACCCGTGTTGTCGAGTGGGTCAACCCGCCACAACTAAAATCTAACGAGGAAATCGCAGCAGAAATCTGGCAAAAGAAATGGGGCGATGGCGAAGAAAGAAAGAGACGTTTAGCCGCGGCTGGTTATAGCTGGGATGCTATTCAATCTCTCGTAGATAAAGGTATAGGTAAACCAGTTGAGAAACCTGCTGAGACACCGCAAGAGCCACCAAAGCAACCGGAACAACCAGTTGAGCCACCTAAGCCAGAACCAGTGCCAGAAGCACCTAAGGAAAATTCACAAGAAAAGGAGAAGCAAATGGAAGAAAATAAAACGGAAAATATTAACAAAGACGAGCAGAAAGTCGAAGAAAGGGAGAATAAGGAGGTAAAACCTATGAAACCTACACTCACGGATGAACAAATCAATAAAATCAATGAAGAATACATGAAACTAGCTAACGCTTCAACTGAAGCCATCGCAGAAGCTGGCTCGGGCTTTGAGTTTAGTAATAAAACTAAGATTGTTGCGTATTTAGTTGGAGATTTCCTACTTTTAGGCTCTGCTATCACACCACAAGTTGTGCTTGCTATTATGAGCCTTAATGATAAGAATATGACAGCCTTCGGTACGGCTCTTGCTAGTATCTTAGCGACCTTGGGTTCACAGATTTTATTGATTTTTAAGCTGCTAAAGAAGAAAAAATAAAATTCTTAATTTACCTCAAAAAAACTACCCCTCTATCATAAACGATAAAGGGGTTATTTTAGGTTAGACGATAGTTTTACCATCTAATAAGAAAAACTTCTCAAAACGTCTTAGAATAACTAAAACGGCGATATGGATAAATTAAGCCATGCCTGTATGTTGATATTAGGTATTTGTGCATATGGATTTGAATTTTCTGGCGTCATAAGTCTTTGGAACACTGCGAAAAGCCTATAATGGTTGACATCTAGCCTATGAACGCTTGCAAAAATCTCTGCTTCATGATTCGGCAAAATTATCGTGTAATTTGATGACAAATGGTTTGTTTCTAAACTCGTTTTTAAAGTTACATTCTCAAAGAAGACACCAGAAGGAGAATCTTTAACTGTCTGCCATGAATCGCCGGTCTTATAGCTTCCTGCTGGAATATTTAAATCAAAAAATATTTTATTCTTTTGTTTTTGAGCCGTAAAATCACTATTCTGCAAAAAATTAGATATTCTCGATACTGTCATATTTCATCTCCGTATATATGGTAATAAAAAGTCTCTCTTGATGAACTATTTGATTTATTACAAATAATATACTGCTTGTCATTGACTAGTGCGCCTAGATAGCCATCATTATTAGTGGATCTCGTAGTAGCCTGTGGCATAACACAGTTATGATAACCTTGTGAGTAGTTGCCAACTTGACCGATCTTCCAAAGTCTAGCTTGAGGTATATATCCAAGATTATGTTTAATAATTGAATCGGTATTAGCTTCGACTGTTATTTTTCTCTGCTCTAGAATTTTAGGATAATTAAAATCAGAGTTAAGCCTGAAATTAGTAATGTCATCTACATTATCTACTTTACCTTCATAATCTGGCGGAACGAATCCAGTCAGCCTAAAATAAAAAACAGTCTCAAATGAATTATTATGTGAACAATTTATGTAGATATTATGATCATCCGCTCCTATATCGACTACAAATGGTGGCTGACTGCTACCATAAAAAATAGGGATTTGAGTTGATAAGTCAAAAGCTGGATTAAAACTAGCATTAGTAGACCATTGACCAATAATGAGAGGGGTGAATGGAAGATTGTGTGGCACTATTTTTTTATTCTCGTTCCAATACTGACCAACTGGCACATTTATACTAGTAGATAATTTGAGAGCGAGTATCGGTATAGGATAATCGCTACTCATTATATAATTTCTAGGTTGAGTCATTATTGATTAAGCTCCGTAATCACATCAACGTTTGGCTTTGATATATATTGACCAAACCCAGTTGGTGATTTTTCAGAGCCAAGATAATAGCGCCTAACATTATTGCCATCCCTCACAATGATTTCCCCTGCTGTCTGGTCTATAATCATTTTGCCGTCGTTAGATGATGTAACTACGTTGCCTGAATATTTTACTGTTTTTTCAATTGTCATACCCTCTCCTTTCTACCCCAATACATCAGTACTATCCAATGCTGATTGATCTAAAATGAATGGTGAAACAACTGTGGTTTTCTTGAGTGTTAGAGTAGTTTTTAATTGTGAATCACCAAGCGACATTTCAATACCTATAATTTGATAGTTTCCAACAAATTCTTTAAAATCTACAGACACAATATCCTGAAGTTGAAGTGCCGGATTGCCTTTAACCTCAAGCTTTAAAATCGGAGAATAACTGGCATATTTCTTGAGAATGTCTGTGGCGTAGCTGTCAATGTTTTTGTAGTTACCGAAGCAATCATTGTCGTTAATCTCTAGAGCCTGAACGCCATATTTCTCGACAGATTCACTATCATGGGCTTCATATTCTATTGGACTTCCTGAAACCTGTTTGGCTGGCTCGCCAAAAATCTGTAAGAAGTTCACAGACACTGGAAAGCTATTTGTATTGGCAAATGTAAGCTCATCGAGTCAGCAAATAATGTGCCAGTAGCAGAGACTTTCTCGGATACTGATCTGCCAGATAAATCTACAACTGTAAAATTTGAGTTATCAGAATTGCCTTTTAGGACTGGATTTATTGAACATTGCCAGATTGGATCGTTGAACGAAATCCATACGTCTTTGGTGCTGTTTGCCGGCAATCGGTAGGCATCTTCTTTAGATTCACCAGAATATCCGTTAGAATTGTCCATTGTGAAAATAGATTGAAATGCCTGAACGGCACGAATTTCACTTTTGACTTTAACTGTATTTACAATACTGTCGGTGCGACTTGGCGTGGCTTTGATAATAGTAGTGGCATTAAATGTCATTACTGGTTGTTTACCGATAATCGAAGTCCTTGGCTGAAACCTGATAATACCTTGTTCATCAAGCCACATTGCGCCGTTTTCAGCTTGAACTAATTCTTTTAAGGCATTGCCGGCGTTTTTGCCAGAAGCAAAATACACAAATGGAATGACGTTGAGTCCTGCTGATAATTTGTACATTGCGGGATCAAGCCCGAACTGATTCAAAATAGTAGCAATAACTTGATCGGTGCGAACATTCCGCATCATCACCATATTTTTGAGGCTCATCTCGCCAATTTCGCTCAAGAAATCCATAGCAGTGAAACTTACAACTTCGTCTAGATTTCCATCATAGGTTGGTAAACCTTGAGTAAGTCCGACAAAAACTGGCGCTAAGCCACCGCCTTTAAAGCCCATATAGAGCCGGCATGGACGTTTTGGCAAAATATATTTCCCAATTGGCGAGGCACTTCCGTCTTCGCTGAAACTGAAGCGTTTATCATAATTATTCAACTCAAAATCAGCAATACAACTCTGAATATTGTACGGAAACTCCACAGAACGTGAGAAATTCATGGAAATGAGACGTTCTTTTAAAAACATATAGTCATAGGC
The DNA here is from genome assembly GCA_963545805.1 of uncultured Candidatus Saccharibacteria bacterium. Lineage (GTDB taxonomy): Bacteria > Patescibacteriota > Saccharimonadia > Saccharimonadales > Saccharimonadaceae > Nanosyncoccus. Next base: position 668 of record CAUUKK010000028.1, on the reverse strand, counting down.
ATCCCATAACTGAATTGGATTTTGATCGCTCGATCCAAGAAGGTCGGCGCCGTCTAATGCTGATTGACCAAGTGTAAACCATTTAATTCCAGTATTTCTCTTCTTGGTGAATGAAATTGCTACGTCCCAATCTAGTGGTCTTACTGAAGCTGCTGCTAGTTGATGGAATTTATCTGAGACGGTAATCATAATTGTGTCGATTCCCTGAATGATACTTTTACATTTTCCACCATTCCACAATTATTGATGATTGATTGATCGCTTAGCTCCATTCTTGCTACCATATTATCAACACCGAGTCCAGGAATGGAAATGCGAGGATATTTGTGTAGTTCATATTGACGATTGAAGAAGCCCTCTAGAATGGCATATTCTTCAGCTGATAAGAAGCTCCATTCGTATTCAAATGCAAATTTCTTATATACATAATCAGTGTAGATATCACCACTTGCGACTAAGACCTCGCTTTTACCGATTTCTCGGTTCTTATTAAACGGTGATGGTAACAGTGTATAGGTAATACTCGTATTATCATCTGTGATCGTAAGAGCTAAACTCATGCCGCCATCCTCGCTTTCTTTACTTCTTCATAAGCATTATGGAAAGTAATGGCACATTGTCTCAGTTCGCTCTTGGTTCCGACAACACCGTTAAATGTGAAGTTGAAT
>CAUUKK010000027.1:0-7734 GCA_963545805.1 uncultured Candidatus Saccharibacteria bacterium | reverse complement strand
AAATTGCTATGCCTAGAATGGCTAAAAAATTTTGATCCATAAATGTGAAACCTCCAAAATGATAGTAATGATTTGATTTTAGCATAAAAAATTTGGGAGACAAAATAAAGCCTAGAGTTGGGTACGGTTTGTGAGGGCGGCACCTAAGGTGATTTGGTCGGCAAAGGAGAGATCAACGCCCAGAGGAAGGCCTCTGGCAAGGCGAGTGACCTTGAGATCAGGATATTTGCCGGATAGCACGCGTTGTAAAAGAAGAGCAGTACTTTCACCTTCAACGCTAGGGTTGGTAGCGATAATAATTTCTTGCACCTTATCATGCTCTACCCGTGAAATAAGCTCTTCGATGTGAAGTTTGTCAGGAGTGATGCCGTCGATTGGCGAAATAGCACCGCCAAGTACATGATAGGTACCGTGGTACTGTTTGGTTTGTTCGATGGCGTAGATATCTAGAGGTTCTTCAACAACAAGAATTGTGCTCCTATCACGCTCCTCTTTATCATAAAAAGGAGAGACCTCCTCGTTGTGATTGATTAGTGCGAAGGTAATGGGGCAGGTCTTAACATCGGAATGGAGATGACTCAGGGCATCGATAATAGTGTCTGTAATTTTCTTATCGGCACGAAAAAGATAGGTAGCATAACGTTCGGCTGTGCGTGGACCGACTCCTGGGAGGTTCCCAAGTGCTTCAATGGTATTTTCTAGGGCTTGTGGCAACATTTGATTACATGCCGAGGCCAGAAAGACCGCCAAGTTGACCCATGAGAGGTTTCATTTTATCTGTTGCAATTTCTTGAGCTTTAGCGTAGCCGTCGCGGAAACAGTTTTCGATCCAGCGTTCAAGTTCAGAAATATCATCAAGATCAATGCGTGAAGGGTCGATAGAGACCTTTTTAACCTTAAGTTCACCGGTAATTTGGACCACAACAGCACCGTCGCCGGCTTCAACTTCTACGATCTCGTTTTTTAAGTCTTTTTGGGCTTTTCTTAATGTATTAATCATTTTCATCTGGTCAAAAGTAGCACCCATAGAACATCTCCTTATATATTTATTACTTTACTTATTATAACAGATTACTTTACGGAATATAGGTATAGACGATCAGAGTTTTGGGATTTTGAGGAGGTATAAACTTTTTGAAGTTCTAATTGTGCAAGGCTAGTTTTGCCAATGGTGTAGATCTTTGAGTTTTTAGGTAGGCTACTAACATCTGTAGTGATGTAGTAGTTGAGCGAGTCTCTGAAGATTGGCTTAACGGTATTGGCGGCAATTAACAGTTTTGAGAATTCATCATTTTCGTCAAGTAGTAGGTAGTCACCAGTTTTGGCATGGGTAAGAACCATAGATAGATCACTATTGAATTGATTAGCTACTGGGGCGGCATAACGATAACCAGAGATAAAATGTGAAAGGTCTGAGGTAATCATCGTGAAGAGAAAGATGGCGATTGGAATTACACCGAAGAGCTTCGCGTAGGGGTTTTCGGGAAAAAGATTGTACCATTTGTAAATAATATAACGTAGACCATGTGCAATTAGGATAGTAAAAGGCAGGATTAAGAGCACGGCGTAATCAGTGTGGAAGCCAGAGATGAGAATAGTGAAAATAATTAAGAAAATCGCAATAGAGTTTCGACTGGCAAAAAAGCCTTTAAAGGTGGAAACTAGGCCAATAATGGCAATGAAGGTGGCGGGTAGACTAATTTGAGGTGCGAGGAAGATGCTTTCTATGACACCATGCCAGGTGAAAAATGGTAGGAAGGCTTGCTTGAGATTATTAAAATAAGTGGAAAGTTTAAAGTCGCCTGAGTAAAGAAGTGGTTTAATGGTTTCTGGGTGTTGCAAGAAGATGAAACCCATAAAACCGAATCCAATTAAAATAAATAAACTAACGAGAATAAAAGGAAGGCGGGGGAGATTTTTAATAGTAAAGCGAAGATGTGGATGAAGGATGGTATAGATGAGAATGAGAATGATGAGATAAATCATGTAAGGGGTGAAGCTGGAAAGAAATAGGGCAAAAGCAAAGATGAAGGACCAAATTGGGGCGGGGCGTTCTTTACCTTGAACTTTGGAGCCAAGCCAGAGTAGTAAGGTCGGCCAGAAAACGACCATAATAAGAGGAGTGCCGTTACTTACTAGGAAGAGAAAGTTTGAGGAAAGGACGGCAATAATACTGGCGATAATGGCGGTATTATTTTTGAACCAGCGGTTTAAGAGAAGAATCAGAAAGAAGCCCAGAAAACCACCAATAATGATACTTGGAATAATGATGGAATAGGTGGTAATACCAATGAATTTAAAGACGGTTTTTTGGAGAAGGCGATACGGGAGATCAACGAGTTGCCCATCAAAAATACTGCGAAGGTTGAGATTTTGGCTGGCGGTAGCAGAAGTGATCTCGCTAGTTGATAGACCGGTAAGAGCGATTTTTGGTACAAAAAGTATTAATGTTAGAAAACTGGCCGCGAGAAGGATGTAGCCAATAATGAAACGATTTTTGTAAAGAAAATATTTATTTGGATTTAATTTACCCACATTGGTATTTTAGCATGAAAAATAATTTCGTGCTATTCCCTGGTTTTATCAAGTGACATAAAACGGAGAAGTTCAGGATGGAAGTAGAGCTCGATTTTACCGATAGGCCCATGACGGTGCTTAGCCATGAGAAGTTCAGTGACATTGGTCGGTTCGTAGCCATCTTCTTGATGATAATAATCGGGACGATGCAGAAACATTACAAGGTCAGCATCCTGCTCGATGGAACCTGATTCACGAAGGTCAGAGAGGACTGGGCGTGGATCATCACGACCGGTAACGCCACGAGAGAGCTGGGCGAGGGCGATGACAGGGATTTCTAGTTCACGAGCAAGGGTTTTAAGGCCACGAGAAATTTCAGTAACCTCTTGTACACGGTTACCAGCATAACGATCGGAACCGGAAATGAGCTGGAGGTAGTCTACGATAATGAGACCAATATCGTGATCGTGGGCGGCGCGACGGGCTTTATTGCGAAGTTCGAGGACGGTCATTGAGCTGGTGTCATCAAGATAAAGTGGAATTTCGCTCATTTCACCTAGGGCGTCACCAATTTTGGCAAAATCATCGGCGGTAATATTACCTGTACGGATGTGCCAAGAATCTACGCCAGAGGTACTAGCGATCATACGGTCGACAATTTCATTCTTTGCCATCTCCATAGAGAAGAAGAGGACACCACGCTTATTAATGCCTGCAATATTATAGGCAAGATTTTGGGCGAAGGTAGTTTTACCCATGGCAGGTCGGGCACCGATAATAATAAGATCACCTCTTTGAAAGCCTGCTGTTTTGTTATCGAGGTCGCGAAAACCGGTTTTAAGCCCACGGAGTGCACCTTTATTAGTATGAAGAGCCTCCATACGGTCAAAGGCATCAACTAAAAGATCCTCAAGGGCGGCATATTCGGTTTTTGTTGTTTGATCGGAAACAGCAAAAAGTTCTTTTTCGGCAGCACCAAGCATGGCAGAGACATCAGTAGAACTATCATAGGCTTGATTGGTGATCTCGGTACCAGCACGAATTAGGCGACGACGAATAGAAGCCTGCTCTACTAGCTTGGCGTAAGATAAGACATTGGATGCTGTGGGAACAACATTGGTCAGCTCGGTGAGATAGGGGGCGCCACCAACTTCTTTAATTAGTTTTTGATTATTAAGCTCTGATCTTAAAGTGAGTAGATCGATGGGCTGGCTATGCTCATAGAGAGACATCATGGCGCGATAAATGGTGCCATGTTTTTTCTCGTAGAAGTCAATAGGTTTGATTTTTTCGAGAACTTCCGGAAAGGCGGAGTCGTTGAGCAAAATTGCACCTAATAGCGAACGTTCGGCGTCGATATCTTGTGGCGGAATGCGACCACCAAAAAGTTCTGGATCATTCTGAGAGATGGTCTTCTTTTTGGGTTTCTTTTCCGTAGTATCTTTTGATTCTGCCATAACTAATCTCACCTATTTCTTAAAATGGATTATCGGTGACCTCCTGTATATCACCCATTATAGCAGAAAGCGAGCTTAAGTTTGGTGAGGATGTGTCTAACTTGGTGGTCTGCCCAGCTGCGGCCTGATCAAAGGAGACGGCAGTTTTTGGAATAACATCGGTATCGGGATTTTTAACAGTGAGATTGATTGAGTTGATAGCACCGCGAAGAATGTCGAGGTTATTTTTTTGGCTTAAAATGCGCCAATAAACTGGCTTTTCAGGATAAATATCGAAGTCTTTACCATTAACTCGGAAAAAGGATTTTTTAAGAGCAGTAAGAAGGGTGGGATTGACGTTAGATACGTTAGCAACAAAGCCATTAAAGTTAAAACTGCCGGCGGAGTCAACAACGGCTTCAGGTAGAGTTGGTGGAGCTACTGGTGTTAGGTCTTCTGGCTCGACCGGAGGAAGTGCGTGTTCAGCTTTGTGGTTTTTAGCGTTCTTAACAAGTTGATTACGGATGTTAGCAAAGGCACTGGAGGCTTCGGATTTTTTCTGAGCTATTGAGGGTGAGGGGGTTGAAGGCTCAGCTGTAGTGGTGGAGTTCATAACCTTATTGGAGGCCATGGCTGGATTTGAGGTTTGGGATGCGGCTATGGGGCTGGCTGTTTTTGTAGTGAGGCTTTGGGCGGTAGAAATAAGGGCTACGGTTAGTTTTGCTTCCAGAAAATTGCCAGTAACGGAAAAAAGTCGCTCAATTAAAGGCAGGGTTTTTGGAGAAGGGGTTTTAATAATTTGTTGGATTAATTCTGTGGTGATAGAGTCGGCAGTAAAGCCAGCATTAAGTAATGCTGAAAGAGTCTCTGTGATCTTGGCGGTGTCGGAGTCTTGGTAAGCTTGGAGTAAATCGGAGATCCCCTGCTGACTTGGAATCCCTAGAGCTTCAGAGACGGTATTTTCGTCGATCTGTTGTTCTTTATCGCTAATTGTGCTGAGTTGATCGAGAATGGATAGGGAGTCTCTGAATGAACCGCCGCCCCTTTCGGAGATAATTCGAAGCGCAGCATCTGAAATATTAATTCCCTCTTGATTTGAGATCTTTCTGAGAAAGTTTTGCATGACTTCTGGCTCAGCTAGACTAAAGCGATAGATCTGGGTACGCGAAGCAATAGTGGCGGGAATTTTTTCAGGATTCGTGGTGGCCATAATGAAGATAACGTGAGCGGGTGGCTCTTCAAGAATTTTTAGTAAGGCATTAAAAGCACTGGTTGATAGCATATGTACTTCGTCGATAATATAGACTTTGTATTTACCAGTGGTGGGGATAATCATGGCTTTTTCGCGTAATTCACGAATATTATCAACGCCAGTAAAAGTGGCAGCATCGATTTCGATAATATCGACATAGGAATCTTCTAGTTGGTAATCGAATTGATTGATTTCGTGTGCAAAGATACGAGCGACGGAGGTTTTTCCGCAACCTCTTGGACCAATGAAAAGATAGGCGTGGGATATCTTGTTTTGACTAATAGCTCCCTGTAGTTGATGAATAGTTTTATCTTGTCCAACAACATCAGAGAGTTTAAGGGGACGGTATTTACGATATAGGGCCTTCATTAGAAATATTCTAGCATATGTCAGTGCGGAGGGAGAATATTGATTGGTGAGGTTTTAAAAAACACCCTGATGAGGTGTTTTTAATAAGGCTAAAAGACTCACTACTAGAGAGAGGCTTCCACTGCAGCCCAGTTGGCCTGGTCATTATTGGCTGGGATTACAACCGAAACCTGTGCTCCTTCACGAAGACGGAAGTAAGTTACGGAAGCATAAAGAATTTCGTATTCTCGGCCGTTTACTTCAACAAAATATTTATCGTCATGATGAGTTAAGGTTCCAATGACGGTTTTGCGTTCAACTGGTCCGATCTGCTTGTAGAGGAATTTACCTTCAGGGGTAATAGTGAGCTTCATAATGTCACCCTCAACGAGCTTGGACTTACTGGCGTAGTTTGCTGGAACTGGATAGTTTTTGCCATCTTGATCAATCATAATCTGACCATCAAAAACACCCTCAATAATTTTACCTTCGGGTCCGGAAACTACAACTTCTCGTGGGGCGGTGATTACATCACCATCACCTACTACAGAAATGAGTAGTTCTTTGGCTGCGGCTAAATTGGTTTCCGCTTCTTGAATTAGCGAGCGGAGTCGTTTTATTTGTTTTTCTGGTAATTCAGACATCACCTCGCATCCTGTCTGTTTAATATAATATTGATATTATATTATGTCAGTCCTGTAAAAAAGTCAACAAATAATTTGTCTAGAGATTTCCACAGCACTAACAGAGACTAATTGACATGTGTTGTAATAAATACAGAAGTATTACACAGATAGTGTTGTGATTATGACTATGGAAAGGGGTGATTCTGTTATAATTAAACAAAAAGATAGAAGGGTGAGATATATGATTCGTGTAATTGCTGGTGGTAAAAAGCATCTAGATTGGGTGAATATGGCGGTAGCTGAGTATGAAAAAAGGCTAAAAAGGCCGTTTAATGTTGAGTGGCAATTTTTCGAGGAGGATAAATTACTGAACAATTTGGAGAAATGGCCGTTTACTGGGCAGCAATTTGTGATACTACTGGATGAGAGAGGCCGGAATTTGTCTTCACCGGAGTTATCGGAGACTTTTTCAAGACAGTTCATTAATAGTAAGGAAGTAGTGATAATTATTGGTGGGGCTTTCGGGGTAAGTGAGGAGATTCGAAAGAGAGCAGATTTAGTATGGAGCCTTTCGAGATTAGTCTTCCCCCACCAATTGGTGCGAGTAATACTGGCGGAACAAGTATATCGAGCGCAAGAAATTAATCTCGGTGGTAAATATCATCACGAGTAAAAAGTTTTCATCTATTCCCTTCTTCTATTAGTTTGCAATATATTTGGAAATCTGATAAAATGTTGACAGTTACCATAGACAGTGACGGATCTGCGTAGAGGTGTATAAAATAAAATATTTACATCTTTAGGCTGGTCTTAATTAGGTCACCGAGGAAAATTCTTAAAATTGGTAACGGATTTTAACAATTCGTAGACTTCTTAACAATCAAGGAAAAACTTTTTATGGCAATTTCAAAAGATAAAAAGAATACATTGGTTGCTGATTTAACTGAGCTACTTTCAAACGCAAAGCTAACTGCTTACGCAAATTATCAGGGACTTTCCGTTGCTGATCTTGAGGATTTGCGTAAATCTGCTCGTGAGCAGGGCGTAAAGATCAAAATTGTGAAGAACCGCTTGGTTCGTGTTGCGATGAATGAAATCGCTGTCTATAAAGACACTGATACCACTCATCTAACTGGACAATTGGTTTATGCAATTTCTGATTCTGACGAAGTTGCTCCAGCAAAAATCTTAGCTGATTTTGGAAAGACACATAAGGCATTGAAGCTGGTTGGTGGTTTTAGCGAAGCTGGTCGCATGATCGACACTGCTGAAATTACTGCACTTGCTGCTCTTCCTTCCAAGAACGAATTGGTCGCACAGGTGGTTGCACAATTGCTTTCACCAGTCAACGATTCTATCTCTGGTCTTTCCGGTGGACTTTCTGGTATTGTTTCCGGTTTGGAAGCAAAGCTAGAAGCTTAAATTTGATATATCCTTCGGGTTTATATTGAAACAATCAATGTTGTAATGTTCTGAATGAACAAATATTAAATATTAATAATAGAAAGGTCTAACATGGCTGATATTAAAAAATTAGCTGAAGAACTCGTAAACC